>CAJXZG010000016.1 GCA_913063265.1 uncultured Prolixibacteraceae bacterium
TATTGATGCTCGAGGGGATATGGAAAATCACTGGACAGTAACGGTAAATGGAGGAAGAATTCCAACTGAAAAGGAACTTTTTTCCTGGGCTAAGGAAGCAGAAGATCGTGGTGCAGGAGAAATTCTTTTTACTTCTATGAATCATGATGGTACAAAAAATGGTTTTGCAAATAATGAACTGGCACAAATGGCGGATATGCTGAAAATACCAATTATTGCTTCCGGTGGTGCCGGTGCAAAAGAGCATTTTGTCGATGTTTTTACTAAAGGTAAAGCTGATGCCGGATTAGCAGCAAGTATTTTTCATTATAACGAAATTCCAATTCCTGTATTAAAACAATACTTAAGAGAAAAGGAAATTGTAGTACGTTAATATATAGTTTCATTCTTTAAATTCACAGCAAAATTATTACGATGAACGAAATTAAAACCATTTCACAAATCGATTTTGAAAAACTGGGAGGTTTAGTACCTGTAGTTGTACAAGACAGTCAAACCATGAAAGTTTTAATGGTAGGTTTTATGAATGAGGAGGCGGCAATAAAAACCCAGGAAACCGGCAAGGTTACTTTCTTTAGCCGTACAAAAAATCGCTTGTGGACAAAAGGTGAAGAATCAGGAAACTTTTTGAATGTAGACTCGATATTAATCGATTGCGACAATGATACATTGCTAATTAAAGCAAAACCAGTCGGACCGGTTTGCCACAAAGGAACTGATACATGTTTTGATGAAGTAAATCCAAAAGGCGATGTTCAGTTTTTAAGCTATTTGCAGGATTTTATCGATAAGAGGAAAAATGAAATGCCGGAAGGCTCATATACGACGTCATTATTTAACAGGGGAACTCGTAAAATTACACAGAAAGTAGGAGAAGAAGCAGTAGAAACTATTATTGGTGCTATGGCCAACGACGATGAAAACTTTATTTACGAAGCAGGAGATTTACTGTATCACCTGATTGTTTTATTGACTCACAAAGGATATCGAATTGAAGATATTGTCCGTGAATTACAAAAAAGACACAGCTAATCTCTTTTTCTACTCTTTTTTCAATCTAAAAAGTATTATAAAACATGGTTATGAAACATTGTTTTTTAACATTGTTACATAACATAACTGTATAACATTCAATTTAATACGAAGGTTTGGTTATTTTTTAAAGTTGAAGTTGGTAACTTTGTTAATGTAGAAAAAAATCAAAAAAACTACCTTATGGAAACTTTAACTATGTGCCCAACCAGCACGGCTACAATTCTCGCTTGTCAAAAAATTGCCAAAGCTTTTAAAGAAAATATTTACGAGCTTTCCAGTATCAGGGAGGAGTGGGATCCTGATTATGCTACTTCTTTAAACATTTGGATTGATGATACACTTGAAAAGTATTATCTCGACAATCTGAATGCATTTGAGGAAAGCCAGTACAAACAATGGCATGAAATAATGGTTGCAGGGCTGCAAAGCTTAAAAATTTTAAGGGCTTCAATGAAAGTCGATTTTCAAAATGATAAATCGTTTTTAAAAGATTTTTTCCAGAGGACCGGTTATACTGAATATTTCAGTGATGCAAAAAATGGTGACCATATGAGCATGTGCAAGTTTCTCATGACATTCTCAGAAAATCTCGATCAGGAAACCCGTAATAAAATAGTTGCAAAAGGAACAGTAGATGCGGTATTTGAAAAAATTCTTAAAAGTGCAGAGGAGATAAAACAGTTTGAAGAATGTTTCGAAGCACTGGAAGGCGAAACAAATATTAATAATTACGGACAGAAAGAAATTTCCGGGATTTATAAAACAGTTCAGGGTATTTGCCGAATAGCAATTGCCTATTATCAATTCGACCCGATTAAACGCGACCAATTCAATTTCTACAAAACTTTGGTAAACCTTTAGATTACTACTTAATAATTGAAAAAGCAGCCTGCAATAATTTTTATTTGACAGGCTGCTTTTGTATTATATAGATAAATTATTAAGCTTTAAAAAGAGGATCGGCACCAATTGTACCTGCCAGATCATTCAGATATTGAAGTGAATTAATATAAGAAAGTTCCTTCTTCGCTTTTTGCAATCTGTCTTCAATATTCATTTCATTTACCAGTATCTTATTGTTTGGTTGGTCGATAAATTCTTGAAGATATTCAATTTGTTTTTGCAAAAATCTTGAATCGATTTGCTGTTTTAAAAGCAAACGTTCTTTGTACCAATTAGTTTCAAGTACAAAATCTCTGTCAAATTGTTTTCTTAATTCAGGATCACTTAAATCTTTTCCTTCAAAATTACCCTGAGCCATAATATGCAACAGTATTTTAAGTGGAGGAATTGCAGAATCGACACTTCCTTCCTCAAAATATCGTAAAGCTACTTTTTGTTGAGCTTCTACAATGTTGTTTATGCCATCAACATATTCTTCCATTCCTTGTAGCTCAGGCTTTAACATTCTTTCATTAAATACGGCAAGTGGCTCGTCAAACAACCGGTTCATACAACGAAAAGCAAAGTTTTTGTTTATTCGGTAACCTAAACGGCTCGCCAGAATCTTCTTTCCTTTGTATTCAAAATCTTCGATTTTTTCAAGACAATTGTTTTTTATCAATTGTTTTGCATCCCTGTCTTCAGGTTCAAGTCGTGCCCAAATTTCAGGGACTAAAATACTGATGTCGTGGTCAAAACGTTTTTCTTGTCCAATGTAACCCGCTGCAGAACTAAATCCTTGATATTCAGATAAAATATACGATAATAATGCATTGTTCAAATCGGTAGTTGGAACAAGCATGTTAAACGGACCTTTTGTCAGAGCACCTTCGGAGCCGGCACCTGTTGTAGATGGTGATTTTCCTGTTAAACTACAGATAAAATCCATAAACAATTCTGGAAGCTCCTGGTAATGAACAGGATTATAGACACTTAGAGGGCGTATGCCTGCTTTTTTATCTGCCGGATTATTTCTGCGTCCGGGCAGAACTGCATTTACCGGCATATGTGCAGGCTTGTCATTATCAATTTTTCGAAACAGGCGCACGCCTATTTCTGCCAGATAAGTTGACTGTGTTTCGTTTTTAAATATATTTCTCTGTAAATATCTTGGGTTGTTTGTCGGAACACCTTCTACAATTCTGGTATGCGAAGGAGCAACAAAGTATCCTTCTTTGTTTCTGTCAACTACTTCCGAAATTAAATTCTGAACAGGTTTGGTATATTTATCAAACCCAACTGCATCTTCTTTTAATTCGATAGCATCTTTTAGAGTGAGCGGTTCATAGTTGGTTAAAAAAGTGTTATTTGAAACTATATCTGCTTCTGAATCCTTATCATATCCACGGAATATAGCTTCATCAGGACGTTGAAAAAGATAACTTTCGCAATTGGTAAGCAGTTTTACACTTTTGTTTTTATATTCAGGATTTAAATTGTTTAAACGATTTGCAGGCAGTGTTACAGAAGCGGTAATATCATCTTCCAAAGAAATTTTCTCACTCGGAACAAAGTCCGATCTAAGCTTGTGTAAATACCATTTCCCTTCCGGACTAAAACCGATTCTTACATAACTTGCAACAATATTATTGTGCTTGTATCGTAATGAATTTCCATCACGGCCATTTACAATATCAACATTTAAATGTTCTTTCCAAGAACCCTTATCCTGCTGGCTGCGGTACAAACGTTTAACGTAAAGAGCCAACGTACGGATATGGCCCGGAATATTTTCCAGGAATTTGTTGTATTCGTCGTTATATTGATCGGATGGAGTAAGTAATTTTACTGCTGAGCCTAAAGTTCTTTGAGGACTTAAAAACGGGCGCGAAGGTGTGGCATCGGGGTAAATATTTTTCCAGCGATTTGAATAATCATAATTGATTATTTCATCAACTTTTTCGGAATCCTGTTCTAAATTTCGTATGTAGAATGAACCATATTTGATGGCATTTTGCATAGATTTTGAAATCTCAGATTTCCCACCACCCGATACTGTACTTGGTTTATGACAAAATATTCCTTCCGGTGCAGTATCGATGATTCGCCATAATTGTTGTTCCGGATGTTTTACCAGTTGAAATTTATGTCCTGTAGGATGTATATATATTTTTTGAGGAGAGAGTTTGAGTTGAAAATCTTTGCCTTTCACTTTCCATGAAACGGTATTTTTTTCGATTTCGATATTTGAATCTTCCGGTATATAAACCAGGTTTGGATATTTTTTGTCGATGGCATAATTCTCAGGGAAAACATCTATCCTGTCGCCAAGCAATTTTTTAACTTCTTTAAAAGTATATTTTGTTTTGAATTTTGAAGTAAACGGTTTGCCAAAAACATTGTCTCCCATAATGCCTCTCGGGAAAACCAATGCACCACCGGCATGTTCTTCTTCTGCCAAACCATATAAATTTGCAGAATAGCTGATTTGAGTTTTTATCTCTTTTTTCGAATAGCCATAATAGTTGTCTGCAATTAGTGTAACAACAACACCACGCTCATCGCGGCAGGTTATTTTAAATGCACCGCCATTGTTGTACAGTTCATCTTCTTTGGTCCAGCACATTCCATCATTTCTTTGTCTTTCTGTTGCATCGTCGTAGTGCGGCAATCCTATTTCTTTCTTTTTTAGTTGGGTAAGCTGAGGAGCCAGAATTATACACCCTGTGTGGCCGGTCCAGTGTTCATAATCCAGAGCGGCATCGTTTTGAGCAAGATTGTGGTCTCCGGCATTCCCAAAAATGGTTTCCACAAAATCAAGATTACTTACCAAACTACCCGGTGCAAAAAATCTTATTTCAAGACTTTTTTGTTTGATAATTCCTTTTACTTCAGGGCACACCACTGGTCTCAGTAAGAGTGAAACCATAGTCCTTGCTTTTTTAGACTGATTTGCTGTAAATGGCAAAACATTAATTTCTTCGGCAGGATGCAATGCAGAATTAAGCATATGGGCAAAAGCAACTTTCGGCACCTCTATTTTATCGAAAGCTACAGGTAATCCGCCCTCAACTATATGAAAAGTACCCTTTGTGGTCCGCTTATCTTTTGCCGGATTATTAAGAATCCCTTGCTTTAAACGGTAAGAGCTTAACAGATCATTTTTAAATGTATTACCGTCGGCAGGAAGACTTACTTCCCGGGCTAAACCGGGCTGGTTTAATACAAAAGTTGCGCTTGGTAAGCGAGTAGGTTTGTCAAAATTCAGATCCTTTAGATAATCGTCTAAAAAGTTCTGAATTCTTGAGTCCGATGGTGAAAGATGGTCTGAAAGCAACCTGGACTTTTCACGGAAACTACTGATTAAACCTTCTGTTAACTTATTAAATCTGGCATTAGATAATTTTACTGTATCGTCTTTTTCGTTCTCAAAAACAGGTTGACCTAAGGCTGCGAGTTGGAGATTTATATATTGAATCATCTCCCTCCTGTTTTTCTTCTTTACCTTAGGTAGATTTTTACCGTTGTTATTCATTACAATATTTAAATTAGATAATACTTGGTGAAAGTACGTAATAACAACAGATTAGGTTTGCCTAAAGTTTTAGCCAAAGTGTAATTAACTATGATTTAGGGTAGGATTAACATCAGACGTTTAAAGTTAAATATATGTTATTAGATTGTCATGAATATTGAAAAAATGCAAAGCGCTGAAAAACAGTAAAATATGTAAATGGAGATACAGTAGTGTTTTAATTTGTATTGCCCGATGTTTTTAATCTGAAAAATTCCCCGAGGCTTTGCCACGGTGTTCCGCTTTTCTCCCCGGCTGAGGGGAGATGTCGGCCTTTATGGCTGACAGAGAGGTGAAATAAAGAAAATTCGATTTTCAGCGATTTAGCTGAAATAATCCCGATAGTTATCGGGAGGCGTAATACCCCTAGGTTCTGCCAATGGGATAGTCAACTTCAAGAATTTTCTTTATTAATTAAAAGGGAATATTAATGTAATTCTATTCTAAGGTTGAACTTTCATCCTTCATGTCATTAGAAGAATCTTCTGTATTGGATGTATCTTCTTTGTCAAAAGGATTCTCTCCATTTGTAAAAATCGGATTTTTCTTTTCTGCTTCACTGACAGGAATATAACCTTCCGGGACTATTGATTCAGCTGGCTGATAAGGAAATACATCTACTATTGTACTTACAGCCAGGGCTGAAACTACATACGGTATAACTAAAAAAGAAAGACTTTCCTCCAGGCGTACCAAAGCTTCTTTAATATCATCTGCCATAATCAGATAATAGGTCCTCATCTTTTTTTCTTTACCTGCTTCTTCGTCGACTGTGACAATATTAATAGTGGCTTTAAACCACCATTCTCCATTTTCGTATGGGAAAACCTCTGCTATTCTTGATTTTTTAATATCAACAATTTGAAACTCTCCTCCCCGAACCAGCTCCTGCATTTGTCTGATAGTGCGTGTTTCTGCGTCTGTATAAGAAACTGCATCAAGTAAAAAACTCTCGGTTACCATTTGTTCATTCCCACTTTGAGAAACTTTATTGTATTTTACTTTACTTTCGAACCAGGTTTGCATCATGATATTTTCAGTTTTTAAAATAAGAATGCAAAAGTAATTTTTTCGTTTGATTGTAATATTTAAGATGAAGTTTTTCTTTTGCGTTAACAAAAAAAACCGGTCGCTAAAGCGAAACCGGTTTCTGATTCTCTAAACTAACAAACTAAACTAACACAACTTATTCTTTACCGTATTTATGTCTCAAGTTAAAATAAAGTAACATTTCAAAATTTGAGCTTTTCAGAAAAGCCCGCCTCGTTTGGCGGGCTTTTACAGACAGCTACAGACATAAACAAACTGAGGGTTAATTGTAGACTCCTTCTCCGTGTTCGTAGACATCCAGTCCTTCTTCTTCCACTCGTCTCGAAGCACGTAATATTTTAAGTTTCTTCAAAATCATAAACAAAATAGCACCTGTACCTACAGCCCATGCAAAGAATGCCAATACACCAATTGCCTGAATACCTAATAAACCTGCACCGTGGCCATAGAATAATCCTTCAGAAGTAGAGAATAAACCTACTGCCAATGTGCCAAACGCACCACTTACGCCGTGTACAGAAATAGCACCAACAGGGTCATCTACTTTTAATACTTTATCAAAGAATTCAACAGCCAGAGGTAATAACGCACCAGCTAACAGACCAATTATAGTAGCACCAGCAGGATCAACAGCATCACAACCTGCCGTAATCGCCACTAAACCTGCAAGGGCACCGTTCAATGAAAAGGACAATGCGGGACGTTTGTATCTCATCCATGAAACTATCATAGCGGCAATGGCTCCTGCAGCAGCAGCAAGGTTAGTTGTTACTGCAATATGACCAATAGCAACAGCATTTTCTGTGCCGGCGGCAGCAAGCTGAGAACCCGGGTTAAATCCAAACCATCCGAACCAAAGGATAAATACACCAAGCGCTCCTAACATTAGATTATGTCCTGGAATTGCTTTTGGTTTGCCGTCTTTGCCATACTTGCCAATACGAGGACCAATAATAGCAGCACCTGCCAAACCAACCCAAGCACCTAATGAGTGAACGATTGATGAACCTGCGAAATCGTGGAAACCAAGTTCACTTAACCAACCACCACCCCATGTCCAGTGACCTGAGATTGGATATATTAATACTGTAATAACAACACTAAATATCAAATATGATTTAAATTCGGTACGTTCAGCCATAGCTCCTGAAACAATTGTTGCTGCTGTTGCTGCAAAAACTGTTTGAAAAAATAAATCAGCATAATCAGAATAATTATCCCCATAACCATCACTCATAAAGAACAGATCCGGAATACCGATAAATCCGGCAATCGATTCACCATACATGATTGTAAAACCAATTATCCAGTACGACAAAGAGCCAATGGAAAAGTCCATTAAGTTTTTCATTAAAATGTTTGCCGTGTTTTTAGACCGTGTAAATCCGGCCTCTACCATTGCAAACCCGGGTTGCATAAACATTACCATAAAACCGGCAATTAACAACCACATATTATCTATACCTATTTGTAGGCCTTGTAAAGTTTCTTCCATGATACTTTAAATTTTATAAGTTTTAATCTTCTTTTCCCTTAATGTACAATGACTCGTCTCCCTTTTCTCCGGTTCGGATTCTGTATGATTCTTCGATCGGAATGATGAATATTTTTCCATCACCGATTTCACCGGTTTTGGCTGCGCCTAAAATGGCTTTAACAGACTTTTCAACATTTTTATCACGAACGATAATTGATAATTTGGTACGCTCGATTGTACTGGTGTCATAGATAATCCCACGGTAGACACGGCCTTCTCGTGCCTGTCCTACACCGCGAACATCCCAGAAGGAAAAGAATTCGATTCCCGCATCATAGAGGGCATCTTTTACCTCTTCGAATTTTGTTTTTCTTATAATAGCTTCAATCTTTTTCATGTTATATGGTTTTTATTGATTAAAGAGAAATACCTGCAGTAATGAAGAATCCTCCTGTTGAAGGATTAAGGATTACAGCTCCCGACACAGGAAGTGCAAAACTTTCAGTAATTGGAATCTCTTTTGATGTTCCTACACTTATAACGCATACTGTAAATTTGCCGTCACTTGTATATTGTCCATCTCCAGCTCCCAGTGCCACATCTACATGTTTGAACGAATAACCAGCTTCAAAATACATGTCTCCGTTTTCTCCAAATTTTGTAGCAGGAGTATCTTCTGTTGCCTCAGTTGCAGGAAGAAACATGTAATAACCTGCAATGCTAAAACCACCAATCCCAAAAGATAAACTTGGTTCTAGAAAATGATTCATTTCGTATGATGTCCAATCACCACCAAAATAGTAGTCAGTTAATCCAATACTAAAACCACCAATAGAATAACTTGCATAAAGGTCCATTTCCAATGCTTCATTTGACGATGCGCTTATAGAACCCCAGCCGCCAATTTCAAAACCACCTGTTGCAAAACTTACATAAGGTTGAAAAGCAGGTCCTGATCCAAATTTAGCACCACGCCAAATGTAGCTGCTATAAATGTCTAAACCAGTATCCCAGGAACTACCTCCTTCTTCATCCTGAGCTTTTAAAGTTGGTGCAATGACTAACATTAATAAAAACAAGCTTGTTGTAATCAATAGTGTCTTTTTCATAATTAAATTTTTAAAAGTTAATTTTTAATTTTTATTTCTGCTCGCTAAAATATTTTATAAATCGTTTGATGTTTGAAATATTGATGCTGTGTTAAATAAAAAACGTTAAAAAATTATTTCAACCCCTTTTAAAATGATTTCGAATCAAAAATATGCATGAAAAAGAGAATTAAACCCCATTTGTGTCAAAAAAATATGTTAGTTAACATACAATTAATGTTAAAATGCAAAAATAGTTTCAAAAAGACATGAAAAATATATTATAAGTAACAAAATAATATATATATAGCAATATAAATAGCAAAATAGCAGCGCGTATTGGCAAAGATTGTGAAATTTGCTTATTTATACTTTATAGGTTTCAGGTTAATTGAAAGTTTATGAATTTTATAAAATTCATTACTTCAGTGTTTTAACTTTTTTGCATAACACGGTTAAAATATACTTGTGGTATATTTTTCTAATTTTACCATGTTTGAAAGATTTTGTGGAAGTCAATTTGTAACATGATGTGGCGATGCAGATGTGAATACAATTGTAAATAATTTATCCACATAATAATAATATATGTTTTAAATAGGTATGCTTTAAATTCCCGGATGAAAAATCTGATTAATGTTTTTATAAAATACTTTATGTATTGGCTGGTGTATTTTATGCTTTCTAAAATTGTTTTTTTAGTTAGCAACCTACAACTGACAGCTGATTTGTCCTTTCCCGAAATTGCCGGAATTTTTTACTACGGAATCAAAATGGATATTTCCATGGTTAGTTATTTAATGATAATTCCTGGAATTATTCTTTGCTTTTCATTTATACTTTCATCAAAGATAATTACCTCCATTTTTCGGATTTATACCTATTTTCTTTTGTTATTTATTACAATAATCAATACAGTCGATCTTGGATTATATCCGCACTGGGGGACAAGAATAGGATTTTCGGTGGTTGATTATTTAGGTGATCTTCAGGGATTATTTTCAAGTGTCAACTGGAAGGATGGTTTGGCGGTACTTTTGATTTTGGCATTTTACGGGATTCTTTTTGTATTTCTTTTTAATCGTTTTTTGAAAAAAAGTATTCAACTGGCAGCAAAACAGAAATGGTATTTTTCATCAGTTTTCATATTATTAACTGCATTGCTTTTTATTCCTATTCGGGGTGGACTTGGGACTTCCCCAATTAATCTTAGCACTGTTTCTTTTAGTACAAAATTTTATGTCAATCAATCGACCTACAATTTTCTGTGGAATTTTTTTGATACTGCCCAGCGAAGGAAAAATGAAATAAATCCTTGTAGTTACACGGAAATCGAAGTGGCATACAATACTTTTAAGAGATTTGAAAACCAAAGGGCATTTATCGACACTACGTTGATTGAAATGAATGAATCTGAAAAACCAAACGTAATTTTAATAATTCTTGAAAGTTTTTCAAACAAAGTAATATCGTCATTTGGTGGAGAAAAGTCGATATGTCCGAACCTGGATTCAATTTGTGAAGATGCTGTTATTTTCCCTTCATTTTATGCGAGCGGAAATCGTTCCGACAGAGGGATGGCCGCTATTCTTGGATCGTACCCTTCGTTGTTGACACATTCGATTATAAACGAGCCTCAAAAATCTGTAAAATTGAAAATGATTTCGGATTATTTTAATCAAAATGATTATTGGACCTCCTTTTATTATGGTGGCGATATAGATTTTTATAACCTGAAATCTTTTGTGCTTCAGGGAGCTTATGATGAAATAACCGGGCAGGATGATTTTCCAAAGGAAATAAGAAATATGAGTAGCTGGGGAGCTCCCGATGGTTATCTGTTTAATAAAGTTTTAAGAGAACTTGAAAAACCAAGACCGTTTTTTACTGTAGTTTATGCTTTAAGCAGCCATACTCCTTACGATGTTCCTGTTCAAATGTTTCCTGCAAAAACACACGAAGAAAAGTATTTAAATTCTGTTGCATACACTGATAGTTGTCTTGGGGATTTTATTAATTCCTTGAAAAAAACCAAAATCTGGGAAAATACGCTGGTGATAATTACCTCAGATCACGGGCATTTATTTCCCGGTCCTACAGATATTATTGAACCTGCAACTTATCGAATTCCATTGATTTGGACTGGTGGGATTGTGAAAAATCCGGGAGTAATTAATAAAATATGCGGACAGCCAGATTTGGCGCCAACTCTTGCAAAACAACTGGGTTGGAAATCTGACTCAGCTATGTTTGGACACGATATATTTTCCAAACCATCGTATGCTTTTTATATGTGTGACAACGGGTGGGGTTATATTTCAGAAGAAGGTGAATATTTTTATGAGCAGCGGTCGGGTAAAATTAGAAACTTTAAAATACCTCAAAATGCAAAACCTGATCTGGATTTCGCGAAAGCTTATATGCAGGTGTTGCATGATGATTTTCTGAAAAAATAATTAAACAGCTGTGGCTATTCTTTTTTATACTCCGACAAATTTATCGAAACCATTTGTCCCCTGTTTCTTTCAATGGTTTGGGTAAACAGTAAAATTGATTTTTGGGGATCTTCAAGTAAATCCAGGGCAATGCTATAACGGAATGAGACTTTTGTATCTGGTTTAATCTCCTTTTTGCCCGTAATTTCTTTAAGAGGAGTCGTGCTGAATTCGTTGTGTTTTGGATGGGTATATCCGATTAATGGTTTTGATGAATGATCCAGTTTTATGGCATGTCCCGAATTATTGGTTAAAGTTACCTGTAATTTTAAACTGTCAGCAGTTAATTCTTCATTAGAGTATTCAATGTCGAGATATTTTAAAGATTGAAACTCAGGTACTACTATGGTTTTAATCCATTTTCCGTTTTTTAACTGAATTAAATCTGTCGGATCCATCCGGTCGGGAATTACTACAAAAAGCGAATCGCCTTCACCGGCAAGTTCTTCATCCCATAAATCGTATTGACAATAACGGTATCCCGGAGCAGCCATGTGAATTACAGGATCGCCGGTGTAAAATTCATAAGTCCCGGGAAAATCGAAATTGTTAAACGAGCCTACTTTTTTACCTGCAGCCATTTCTTTTATTTGCTCCATTGTTGCTTTGTGGTTATAGAAAGCAAGTTTTGCATGGCCAAAATTTGGCAGAAAATCGGCTGCCATATAAAATCTAAAAATAAAAAATAAGATAACCACCGGGAGTGCTAATCTTTTAAACCATAATTTAGAAACAGGATTTTTCGAAATCACAGAATATGTGGCAATCATTAACAGCGGTGTGATTGCTGTAGTATAATGCGCTTCAATCCGGTTTTTAAAACTCATGACAAAAAAGAAAATATAAAATCCAAGAATACTGAAAATTATTGCTCTTCTGTAAGGATCTTTGTTTATGCGGAATTTCGTTAGCGCCCAAAATACAAGGATACAACTTAACGGTCCTGCCACAAGAAGCTGGCTTGTTATATTGTTTTGAACCGTCCAGAATCTGACAGGTTTGGTTCTGTCGCTTAAATGATATTTGAAGGATGGGAAGTTATTGTCGATTTGCCATAAAACGTGGGGTAAAAGTAAAATAACTGTAAGCAAAGCGATAAACCAGAAATATTTGCTTTTTAATATTTTCAGGTTTGAAAGTACTACAAAGCCTAATACAAGAAATGCATGGTATTTACTGTAAATCATGGCTGCCACAATCAAAGCCAGAATTAACGAAATGCGAATATTTGGTTCAGCTACAAATTTTTTGTAGAACAGAAAAAATAACAATGTAAAAAACACCAGTGGAGTATCAGGGAGTGAGAGAAAACCACCGATATGTGTATGCACCAACGGAAATGAAATAATAAACAGGGTGAGAAAGAAAAGGTCTTTTTTCTCATTCAGTTCGCTCATTATCAATGCCATTGTAATTGTTGTGAGAATGATAAAGAAAAGTCTCAATCCAAGTTCGTTATGCATTATGTTCTTGCCCAGAAATACAAGAAAGGCAGTCATTGGAGGATGGTCAAAAAATCCCCATGCCATTTCTTTTGAGTACATCCAGTAATACAATTCATCCACATGCATATTTGTAAAAAATGCCTGGATAATATTTAAGATCATCCATCCTGCCAGAATGTAATAATGTTTCTTTTCAAGGTTTGAAAATAAATTCATGCCTGATTAATTAGGAAGTTTTATCAAATATAATGGTTGTAAAACTTTATCTCTTGTATTAGGATTTATAAACCGCCCGCCCCAGTTTAAATAAAGGTGCTGATACTCGATTATTGTGTCAGGTTGTATCCTTAAGGAATCAAAAGAAAATTTACCATCGGGATTGGTAAATATCCAGCTTCCCGGTTTTTCTACCGCATTTTTTAAATCGGTGGTTGTTTTCAAAAGTGTGGCTTGTGGTTCGCTGTAGAAAAACAGTTCGTACTGACCATATCTGTAATTGTAAAGATTATTCTCTTTCGATGCTGTTTCAGTAAAATGCCGGGCTGCTTTTGGTGGCGCCTGATGACTGAAAATAAAAGGAAAAGCGTGAGTGTTTAACACCAGACTCAGACAGGCAAAAGTAATTAATGACGGTGCAACAAGTTGAGAAAATGGTTCTTTAAACTTATAAATTATATAAATGCTGGTAAGTAATCCCGTAATAACAACTACCCATGTGATTGGGCTTAACGAAGGAAACAGGTACAGATTAAGCGTAAAAATCATTAACCACAGCACAACAAAAACGAAATTTTGTGTTGGTTTGAATATTTTAAGCTTCTTTTTGCTGTCCAAAGCAATATCTACCCATTTTGCCGTTAATACTGCAATTAAAGGGACTATTCCAAAAATATAATTAGGCGCCTGGTTTTTGGAAAGACTTATGATGACAAAGAAAATCCAGATTCCGGAAAAAGTAAAATATTCGTTCGCTTTGAACCTGGTTTTAAATAAAGATTTAAACTCAAAAAAAACAGAAATAAAAAACAGCAATGCCCAGGGTAAAAAAAGATAGGCAAGGTTATGAATAAAATAAATCGGGTCGTTAAATGCCTGTACATAAGTGCCTGTTATTCTTCCAACATTATTCTCCCAAAAGAAAAACCAGATTCCTTCCCAGCCAAACTGATTCATTAGCCCGATAAAAGCCGGACTTACAATTATAAATGCCAGAATTATTCCCAAAAACCACCGGTAATCAAAAAGAAATTTAAAATCTCTTTTTAAGAGGATATGACCAATTACGGCAAAAGCAGGAATAGCAGCTCCAATTGGCCCTTTGCTTAGCATTGCCAAACCAATCCCTGTAAAACCCAAAATCCAGTGCTTGTTTTTTTTGGTTTTTATAAATTCAAATAATTGCCATAAGGCGAAGGTTATAAATGCCTGCAGCAAAGTATCAGTATGAATATCCATACTGTAAAGCATGTACATCACTGAAAATGCCAAAAAAGTTGCAGTTAAATAACCTACTCGTTTGTTGTAAAGGCTTTTACCCAATTGGAAAGCCCAGTAGAATCCGGCAAAAACAAGCAATAAAACCGGGAACTTAAACCAAAAGTTAGAAATTCCTCCAATTGAAAAACCTAAAGTTGCCATCCAAAATAACATGGGGGGTTTCTGGTCGTAGGCATCACCATGTACGGTCAGGTTAATGTATTCTTTATTTTGAAACATTTCTTTGGCAATGGTGGCGTATTTGCCTGCATCTCTTGTAACATCAATGGGTAAACCTGCAAAATAACTCCATAACAGAACAATGGAGGTGACAATTAAAATGGTTCGAATTTTTTTGTTTTCTATCATCAGGAAACTGCAACAGATTTCATATTGAAAAACCGAGAGCAAAAATCGTAATTTTTTTATACAATGTAAAATATTAAACAATTTCCTTATCAAACCGTAAAATTACTTTTTGCTGTGAAAATTGTAAAGATTGTTATTTTTTGAGCTCAACAGGACTAAAAAGATACGTTTTTGTTTGATTTCAATATATTTGTTTAGACTTTACAATTTGCGATAAAACTGTTGTATATTAATAAATTTAATACAGTCTTTTAAATTCATTTCGTCGCATTGTTACATTGGAAACAGCTAAAAAACAAACTATGAAACTCTGGGAAAAAGGAATATCTGTAAATAAAGCTATTGAAGATTTTACTGTTGGGAAAGATCGTGAATTGGATCTTTACCTGGCATCATTTGATATTTTGGGTTCGATGGCTCATGTAAAAATGCTTGAATTTGTCGGACTAATTGAAGAAAATGAATTGCCAAAATTACAGGAAGAGCTGAAAAAATTGTATCAATTATCCGTTGACGAACAGTTTAAAATTGACGATGGAGTTGAAGATGTACATTCTCAGGTTGAATTTCTACTTACCGACAAATTAGGCGATTTAGGTAAAAAAATTCACAGCGGACGTTCCCGTAATGATCAGGTGTTGTTAGATTTAAAACTTTATACGCGAGATGCAATCAAGGAAATTGTTAAAAGTACTTCATCATTAATCGATATTTTATTAAAACGTGCCGAGGAGACCAAATCGATTTTAATGCCGGGTTATACACATCTTCAGGTAGCCATGCCATCGTCTTTTGGCCTTTGGTTTAGTGCTTATGCCGAAAGTTTAACCGATGATTTACAATTGCTTTTATCCGCTTATAAAATAAATAATCAGAATCCTTTGGGGTCGGCAGCAGGTTATGGCTCATCCTTTCCGTTAAACCGACAAATGACAACTGATTTACTTGGTTTTGAGAAAATGAATTACAATGTGGTTTATGCCCAAATGGGCCGCGGGAAGGTGGAAAAAATAGTCACTTTTGCACTTGCAAATATTGCCGGTACTTTGTCAAAATTGGCTTATGATGTTTGTTTGTTTATGAGTCAGAATTTCAATTTTGTGAGTTTACCTGACGAATTTACAACAGGATCTAGTATTATGCCTCATAAAAAGAATCCCGATGTTTTTGAATTAATACGGGCACGCTGCAATAAACTTCAGGGAATTCCCAATCAGATTTCACTTATCATTAATAATCTTCCCAGTGGGTACTTCCGTGACTTGCAAATGGTTAAAGAATTGTTTATTCCTTCATTTACAGAATTAACCGACTGTCTTGATATCGCAACGCTGGCACTCGGTAAAACTAAGGTGAATAAAGATATTCTAAATGATTCGAAATACGATTATCTTTTTAGTGTTGAAGAGGTTAACAAGCTGGTTTTAAGGGGGATTCCGTTTAGGGAAGCTTATGTGCAGATAGGGAAAAAAATTGAATCCGGTGAATTTGAGCCTAAAAAAACCGTAAGCCACGTGCATGAAGGAAGTATAGGGAATTTGGGGCTGGAAAATATCACGGCATACAAAAGTAGTATAGTAAAGAAATTTCAGTTTGAAAAAGTTGAGCAAGCTATTGAAAATCTGATTAAATAGCTGTCTAAGTATCTGATAATGTGATTGTAATCACTTGTTTTTTGTTCATTGGATTTTAACCTGATGTAATGCTGTGAAATTCAAGGTTAAGACTATGTTATTTAACACATTTTTGAGATAAACAATTATGAGATTATAATCAGATTGGCTATTTTTGGTTTCACTTCAGAACATAAACAGATTTTTTGCTTACGATTTTACAGCAACCAGTTAGCCTTTTAACATGTGTTGGCTGTATTTTTTTGCAGAATAGTTAAAAAATAAGATGAAAATATGATGCAGACGAGATTACCTAAAGCTCAGGGGTTGTATAGTCCTGATAATGAACATGACAATTGTGGGATTGGATTTGTTGCAAATATAAAAGGTAAACCATCTAACGATATAGTAATGAGAGGACTTGAGGTCCTGAGAAATATGGATCACAGGGGAGCTACCGGAGCAGATAATTCAACCGGAGATGGAGCGGGATTATTGATGCAGATTCCTCATGAATTCATTGTTGATGTGTTAAAGTTAAATGTTGGGCCAAAAGGAAAATACGGAACGGGTTTGGTATTTCTCCCGAAAGATGAACTTGAAGCCAATGTTTGTATTGAGGCATTGACAAGAAATATTGAAACTGAAGGACTTACACTTTTAGGATATCGCGACGTACCTGTGGATAAATCAGCACCCGGAGAAATTGCTAAAACTACTGAACCAATTATCAAACAGGTTTTTGTAAAAGCAAACCTCGAACTGGATGCCCTTGAAAGGAAACTTTTTATAGTTCGAAAATTAGCGGAAAAGGAAATCAGGGAATCAAATCTGAAGTATAAGGATGGTTTTTATCAGCCTAGTTTTTCTGCAAAGACTATTATTTATAAGGGAATGTTAACGCCCGATCAATTACGTGACTATTATCTCGATTTTAAAAACGAAAAATTTAAAAGTGCTATCGCCCTTGTGCATTCTCGTTTTAGTACGAACACTTTTCCTACCTGGGATTTGGCACAACCCTTCCGTATTGTTGCTCACAATGGAGAAATCAATACTGTAAAAGGTAACCGATTATGGATGCAGGCTCGGGAGGGATTAATGAAATCCGAGGTATTTGGTGAAGACCTGAAAAAAATTCTTCCTGTAATTCAACCCGGGAAATCAGACTCGGCATCTTTTGATAATGTGCTTGAATTTCTTCACATGACCGGGAGATCGCTTCCACATTCATTGTGTATGATGATTCCGGAATCTTTTAATCAAAAGAATCCAATTCCTGAGAGTTTAAAAGCTTTTTACGAATATCATTCTACAATTATGGAACCCTGGGACGGTCCGGCTTCTATGGTATTTTCTGATGGAAGATACATAGGTGGAACACTGGACAGGAATGGATTGCGTCCATCTCGTTATGTGATTACCAAAAACGACTTGATTGTTATGGGCTCAGAAGTTGGAGTTCAGACCTTCAAAGCTGAAGAGATCAAAGAAAAAGGGCGTTTACGTCCGGGAAAAATATTGTTGGTTGATACACAGTTAGGAATAATAATTCCTGATGAAGAAGTAAAAGACCAGCTTAGCAGAAGGAATCCTTATCAGATGTGGTTAAAAGAAAACCGCATGATGATGAAAGATATCAAAGTTAAGAAACGTCGGCCTTCTTCAATCGAGAATTTTGAAATGTATTCAAAGGTGTTTGGATTTTCGAAAGAAGACATGTACGAGATTATTCAACCAATGAGCCAAAACGGTGTTGAACCCACCGGTTCGATGGGTAACGATGCACCGCCTGCAGTTTTCTCAGATAAGCCAAAACGCTTCTTCGATTACTTTAAACAAATGTTTGCCCAGGTAACCAATCCGCCAATCGATCCTATTCGTGAAGGTCTGGTTATGGCATTGACAAATTATATAGGTTCTTTACATTCCAATATACTGGATGAAAATCCACAACATTGTAAACTTATAAAATTTACAGAGCCTCTTTTAACAAATACAGACATCGGTAAAATAAAAGATCTCAAAGACGAAATGTTTTCGCACAAAAAAGTGCAGATGATGTTTCCTGTAAAAGAGGGCCTTAAAGGTTTTGAAAAGGCAATAGAACGTATGCTTTCAGAAGCCGAATCTGCAGTTGACGAAAAGAAAAACTATATTCTGCTAACAGATAAAATTGTTTCAGAAGAATTAGCACCGATACCTTCACTGCTGGCTGTTGCTGCGGTTCATCATCATCTGATTAAAAAACAAAAGCGAATGCAGGTGGGAATTATCGTTGAAACCGGAGAAGCAAGAGAAGTAAACCATTTTGCATTATTGCTTGGTTTTGGTGCCAGTGTAATTAATCCATATATGGCTTATGCGGCAATCGACCATATTGTCAAAGAAGGTAAACTTGATATCGAATATAAAGAAGCACGTAAAAATTACATGAAAGCGGTTAATAAAGGTTTATTAAAAGTTTTCTCTAAAATGGGTATTTCTACACTTCGAAGTTATCATGGTGCACAAATTTTTGAGGCAATTGGAGTCAGTCAGGAAATAATTGACAAATATTTTACCGGCACCACAACAAAAATAGGTGGAGTAGGTATACAAGAAATTTGTCAGGAGGCTACCATGTTCCATCAGGAAGGTTTTAAAGAAGATAATGCTCCTGAGCCTTTCAGATTTGAAAGCAACGGGAATTATGCATGGAGAAAAAACGGTGAACACCATGCCTGGAATCCTGAAACCATTGGATTATTGCAATGGGCAACACGTACAAACGATTATGAAAAATATAAGGAATTTAGCCGTTTGGTTGACGAACAAAACAAAAAGCCATCATTTATCAGAAGCTGTTTCAACTTTAAGAAGAATCCAATTCCAATTGAGGAAGTAGAACCAATTGAGGAAATTATGAAACGCTTTGTGACGGGTGCGATGTCTTATGGGTCAATTAGTAAAGAGGCACATGAAGCATTGGCAGTCACAATGAATACCATCGGCGGAAGAAGTAATACAGGTGAAGGAGGGGAGGATCCTGCACGATTTGGTACATTAAAAAACAGTAAGATCAAACAGGTTGCATCCGGGCGTTTTGGCGTAACCAATAACTATCTTACAAATGCAGAAGAACTTCAGATCAAAATTGCACAGGGTGCAAAACCGGGAGAAGGTGGACAGTTGCCAGGATTTAAGGTAAACAAGATTATCGCAAAAACACGTAATTCAACTCCCGGTATTACCTTAATTTCTCCGCCACCACATCACGATATATATTCAATTGAGGACCTTGCCCAGTTAATCTACGATCTTAAAATTACCAATCCACGGGCAAAAGTGTCAGTGAAACTGGTATCTGAAGATGGTGTTGGTACAATTGCAGCAGGTGTTTCAAAAGCTTTTTCTGATGTAATTATCATTGCCGGTGCTGATGGAGGAACAGGGGCAAGCCCCGCCAGCTCAATAAAGCATGCCGGATTACCGGTAGAATTGGGAATCGCGGAGACTCAGCAAACACTCGTTCTCAATAATCTTCGGGGGCGTGTTAAACTCCAGGTTGACGGACAGTTGAAAAATGGCCGCGATGTAATAGCGTTGGCTTGTCTGGGAGGCGAGGAATTTGGATTCTCAACTTCGGCACTCATTGTACTCGGATGTATTATGATGAGAAAATGCCATATGAATACTTGTCCGGCAGGTATTGCAACCCAGGATAAGTCATTAAGAAAACGTTTTATCGGAAAATCTGATTTTACAGTAAACTATTTCAAATTCATCGCCCAGGAAATTCGTGAATATCTGGCTGAAATGGGATTCCGTAAATTTGATGAAATTGTTGGACGTACCGACCTGCTTGAAGTAAACAAGGAAGTTACCAACTGGAAGATGAAAACAGTGGATTTCTCAAAATTGCTGTATTTGCCAAAAGAAGCACAAGATGTAGATATTCATAATACACATCCTAATACCCAGGATACAAAAGACCATTTGGATTACGAACTGATTCGTGATGCTAAAAAAGCATTAAACGGAGCCGAGAAAGTATGGATCTCTAAAAGCATTGTAAATGTTGACCGCACAGTGGGTGCTATGCTTTCAGGTGAAGTCTCAAAACGATATGGTGAAGCAGGATTACCGGAAGATACAATTAATACTACTTTCCATGGTACGGCAGGTCAAAGTTTTGGCGCTTTCCTGGTAAAAGGAGTTACATTCCGCTTGGAGGGCGATACCAACGATTATATTGGGAAAGGACTTTCAGGAGGTAAAATTGTTGTTGTTCCTCCGGTTGGTTCAACTTTTAAACCTGAAAAGAATATCATTATCGGGAATACATCCTTTTATGGAGCTACAAACGGAGAAGCCTATATCAGGGGTGTAGCAGGCGAACGTTTCTGTGTACGAAATTCCGGAGCAAAAGCAGTTATTGAAGGTACGGGAGACCATTGTTGTGAATATATGACAGGTGGAAGGGTTGTAGTACTTGGAAAAACAGGAAGAAACTTTGCTGCAGGTATGAGCGGCGGTATAGCTTATGTTTTGGATGAAAATGGTGACTTTGATTATTACTGTAATAAAGGGCTGGTCGACTTAACTCCGGTTGAAGATAAAGCAGACATAAAAGAACTGCAGACTATGATTAACAATCACTTGTTAAATACACAAAGTACACTGGCCTCGAAGATTCTTACAAGATGGGAAGAGTATCTCCCACAATTTGTAAAAGTGATTCCGTTCGAATACAAGAAGGTTCTTGAAGAACAAAAACTGAAGGAATTGAAACGGAAATTACAATTAACTGAAGACGATCCTTCACGTCACGAATAAAATCTTCGAATTATTAACTGAAAAAAAGAAAACAAGATATGGGAGATCCAAAAGGATTTATGACAGTACCTCGCATTGAAGCCGGTTACCGACCGGTAAACGAGAGGGTTTATGACTATGGTGAGGTAGAACAGACCTTAAACGAAAATGATAGAAAATTACAGGCATCGCGATGTATGGATTGCGGTATTCCATTCTGTCACTGGGGTTGCCCGGTGGGAAGTAAAATTCCTGAATGGCAGGATGCGGTTTATCGCGGTGAAAAAGCAGAAGCTTACTACATTTTACACTCTACAAACAGTTTCCCTGAAATTACAGGCCGGGTTTGTCCGGCACCTTGCGAGAAATCGTGTGTTTTGGCCATTCATGAAGAGGCTGTAACAATTCGTGAAAACGAATGTGCCACAGTTGAACAGGCATTTGAAGCCGGTATTGTAGTTGCCAATCCACCTAAAACAAGAACAGGAAAAAAAGTGGCCGTGATTGGTTCAGGTCCTGCCGGACTGTCTGCTGCTGATTTATTAAACAGAGCAGGACATTTGGTTACAGTATTTGAAAAAAATGATGCCATTGGCGGTTTACTTCGCTACGGTATTCCTGATTTTAAACTGAATAAGAGAGTTATTGATCGCCGTTTGGAATTGTTTGTTGAAGAAGGTATTATTTTTAAACCTAATGTAAATGTTGGAGTTGATATTTCGAAAGAGGATTTATTAAAAAAATTCGATGCAGTTTTGTTGGCAATTGGAGCTGAAAAACCACGTGACCTGCCTGTCGAAGGACGTGATCTGGATGGTGTTCATTTTGCAATGGATTTTCTGATGCAACAAAATAAAGTAGTAGCCGGGCAAACAATAAAGAGAGGAACAAAAATTACTGCCAAAAATAAAAATGTATTGGTAATTGGTGGTGGCGATACAGGTTCTGATTGTGTCGGAACATCTATCCGACAAAGTGCCAAATCAGTTACTCAAATTGAGATTTTACCAAAACCTCCAAAGAAAAGAGTAAACAATAATCCTTGGCCATACTGGCCCGATACTTTACGTACATCCAGTTCGCACAAGGAAGGTTGTGAACGTCGCTGGAGCCTTTCAACTAAACGTTTTATAGGGCAGGATGGAAAATTGAAGCAGGTTGAACTGGTAAAAGTTGAATGGAATAAGGATGAAAATGGTCGATGGAATATGACTGAAGTTCCCGGAACAACTGAAATAATTGATGTGGATTTGGTGCTTCTTTCAATGGGCTTCACTCAGCCCGTTCACGAAGGATTGTTGAGCGATATTGGTGTTGAATACGACCAGCGAGGAAATGTAAAAGTTGACAATAAAAAACAATCATCGGTTGCAAAAGTATTTGCTGCCGGCGATGCAGAAAAAGGTGCAAGTTTAGTTGTACACGCTATCGAAGCGGGTAAAGTTGCAGCTAAAAATATGGATGCCTTTTTACGTGAAGAGTAAATAATAGCAATAGATATTGCATTTATTAGACAGCGCAGTTTTAAAGAGGTTGTCGGCAAAAAACAAGATTTAATTAAATCAAACTATCACTTTCCCTTGACCAGAATGTGACTTGGCCGACTCCTCTTTTTTTATGTTGCCAGTCGATTGACAAATTTATCTTTAACGTGAATTCGGGATAAGCTATCAATCACAGAATGTCATAAGTGCGTCAGATTTGAGTTATAAAATTTGAAGGAATAACGGGTTATTTTTAGGATTTTATGGCTCAAAGATGACGTGCTTTGAACTTTCCTTTTCAAGGCTTTGAAAATTTTAACATATACTGCTCCAAATTTTATTGAATTATCCCGATAGTCCTTCTAAAATTTGGCTTGTCTTTGTAAAAATTTTCTAAAGCTGTGACGATATCTTATCCCGAGCTCACGTTATCTTTAAGCAATTATTCCAATTGTTTAGTATAAATCAATTGTAAAAAAAGAGACCCCCAAAAGAGAGCCTCATTTTGCTTTATGAACATCGTATGGGAGAGTTGTTTAACAGCTTTATGCTACTGAATGTATTTTTTAGATTTCTGTTGTACCAATCGATGTAAAAATAATCCGAAATACAGTTAACACAGATTAATAGGATTGAAAATATGTTAAATAAAATTGACCGATGTTAAAATCGTTAATTTGTGTAAACAAAAAGGCGGAAGTCAGAAGTCAGAATTTGGAAGAGGAAGTTTAAAAAGTAATGATTAATTACAAATTACCAATTGAAAAGCTCCCTTTCCAAAATATTCCGAATGTAAAATTTTGAATCCGTGTTGAGGAAGAATCTGGTTTAAACCGCCCATTTGATAATATGATTTAAAATTTCTGTTGTGTTCTTTTCCGGCTAAAAACTCAGCGACCCGGCTTCCTGTTCCGGCGTAGTTTTTGGGAAGTGGAATTGCGTAGTCAACAATTAGCAGTTTATCCGAAATTCTTTTAATTTCTTTTAAGATCGAAGAAAATAATTCAGAAGAAAACTGATGTAATGCAAGGCTCATTATTGCCACATCAAATTTTTCAGAGTTAAAAATCGAAAGGTCGCTGGCATCACAAACTAAAAATTTTGAATTAGGAATATTTCTTTTTGATGCGTACTCAATCATTGATTCAGACAAATCAATCCCGGTTACCGAAGAAGCAAATTCTGAAATCTCAGCCAGCTGTGCACCTGTACCACAGGCTATGTCAATAACCTTTTCTCCTGCGTTTATACGGGATGCAACATGTTGTCGCATAGGTTTTAATATCGGATCGATTAAAGTGCTGTAAATTATCCCTGATTCCATCGTTAAAGTATTCCTGTAAATTAATTCAAAACTATTAAACTGATTTGTTTTTTTATTGTTGTACAATAAAAAATTAAAATCAATGAGAAAATTAACGTATGCCATTCTGGCAATTTCTTTTATTCTTTTTTCGGCATTTAAAACCAATAAGCCAGCTTATTCCCTTTATAATGAGAAAGGAAAAGATATTAAATATGACAAACTGTTAAAACAAGCTCTGGAAGCTGATATTGTTCTTTTTGGTGAGTTGCACGATAACGCCATTGCACATTGGCTGCAGTTGGAATTAACAAAAGATTTGTATGAAGTAAAAAAAGAAAATCTGATACTTGGCGCAGAAATGTTTGAAAGTGATAACCAGGTAATTTTAGATGAATATTTAAATGGATTGATTTCTCAAAGTAGTTTTGAAAAAGAAGTAAGGTTATGGCCAAACTACAAAACGGATTATAAACCTTTGGTGGAGTTTGCGAAGAAAAACAATTTAATTTTTGTAGCAACGAATATTCCTCGTAGGTATGCAGCATTGGTTAATAAGAAAGGATTTGAAGGATTAGAAGATTTATCGGACAATGCAAGAGAGTTTATCCCACCCTTACCTATTCAATATGATTCAACTTTAAACAGTTACAAAAGTATGATGGAAATGACGGGTATGGGGAGCCATGTAACTCCAAATTTTCCAAAGGCACAGGCTGTAAAAGATGCCACTATGGCTTATCATATTATGGAATACTGGGAAAATGGAAAATCACTGATTCATTATCATGGCGCTTATCATTCTCAGGATTACGAAAGTATTTACTGGTATTTAAAACAAGCCAATCCAGAGCTTAAAATTGTAACCATTCATACAGTTTCTCAGGAAGATATCTCCACGTTGGAGGAGAGTAATACCGGCAAAGCAGATTTTACCATTTGTGTGGATAAGGATATGACAAAAACAAGATAATTGTTTATTTTATCGGGTAGGTTTTCATGATTTTTTTTACTGCTCTTTTTATATCATCATCCATAGTTTGAGAGTTTAAATTTGTAGTTTTCATTGCCACGGTTTCCCAAATTAATTCCTCTTTTTTTGCATCGTAAGCCGAGACAATTAAAGTACCTTCATTAAAAACTCTTTCTCCCTGTGTTGTGCCGGTAATTGCAAATCCGGGTCCCCAACCGTATCCCGGTCCAAAACCATAGTACATTCCATAGCCATATCCGTATCCGTACATCCCAAACCGGGTATTTCCGCCAATGTAGGTAGATTGAGTTTGAGTAAATGTTTCTTTCCGTTTCTCGGTAACCATAAATAAACTGATGATGATATCACCTTCGCCTTCTTTAACCACTTCAAGCCCTCTTTTCTTAAACTCATTTTGAAAAGCTGACTCAATTCTTTTTTTGCTGAACATGTTCCCAAATATGTCACCGTCAGTCCAGCCATAAAATTCTACGGTTTTGTATTGTGAAAAATCGATACTTTTGTTGTATTCATTTAACACAGTTAAGGGATTGCAGGAAATAATAACAAGTCCGGTAAAAATTATCAGGAGAATTTTTTTCATCTAGACGCGTGTTTTGAATGTTTCGCTAAAGTAATGTATTAATTACAACATTATACTTAATTTGAAATCAAAAAAAAGACTGAATTCAATCGAAAACAGCCATTATATTAACTTTTAAGAATTGTTTTAATGTTTGTGACTTTCAAAGTACGTATGTTCAAACGCATGTAGTTTTTCTCTCATGTATTCCACATTTGCTACATCTGTGGTTTGTTTGCTTTTCATTGCAAATACCAGAATGTTGTGTAACAACTCCAGTTGTTTTGTATATTTTCTGTACGCTTCCTCATCACTTGCTGAAGTTGGTTTAATACGTTGGTGTAAAAAATACTGACTAACAATATCCTGTACTTCCAGTGCATGTTGTTCTTTGTTGTTTACCCAACGAACCAACTGGTTATAATCCGGATTTTCCTGAGATGACAATTCTTTAATTTGGTTCATCGATTTTTCGATAGTAGTAAAATGTTCGTACAATAAAGCCACACGAACCGAATCTCCGTAAATCCCACAAGGAATTTCACAATGTGCCTGCGATTCCAGACTTGATAAGCTTAATATTCCAACTAAAAAAACTGCTGTAAAAAGTTGAGTTAATTTTTTCATTTTCTAATTTGTTTTAAAATTCATTTTTAACATATAACAGAAAAGTATCGGATTGGTTTTGTTGGAATCTTTATTAATGACAATTTTAAATGTACTTTCAGGCTGTTTTAAAAGTGTAACAGCATTGAACTCTCAAATCAAAAAAAAGGCAGAAACAGGATTTCTGCCTAACATTTATCTATAATGTGCTTGAATACTAATATTTAAGAAGAGGTAAATTTCTTGTCATTCAATTTGAGTTGCAAGATATGGTAGTTTTAACTATTATAAAATACCTAATTTTAAGTATATTCGTTCTCGGCAATTTTTTAGAATACTGACATGCTAAATCAACAGGGAATTTCGAAGGTAATAAGTGTCTGGGAATCTGGTAATAAGATTCAGAATCCGGTAAAAAAGGAACTTTTTCTGGATATTATAGAACAAATGGCAAATCTGTTTTCAGCCGGTTCATACTATTATTATATTATGGATTTTGAGAATCTGGAACTCAATATTGTTAGTGAAAGTGTTAAATCAATACTGGGGATTGAACCGGGTATTTACGCCGTAAGTAAGCTGTTGGAGATTATGCATCCCGATGATATTGCGAAAATGCATGAAAAGGAAACTGTAGCAGGTGAATTTCTTTTTAAAAAAATTTCTAAAGAACAAATTCCACATTATAAAGTAGTGTATTTAATGCGAATGAGACACTCTGATGGTAGCTACAAAACGATTTTGCATCAGGCTAAAACCCTTGTACTTTCTAATGACGGTAAAATTCAAAAAACTCTTGGAATACATACTGATGTCACATATTTAAATATGCCGGTTGACCATAAAATTTCTTTTTTAAGTACAAAGTATCCATCGTATCATTCTATACAAGTTGGTGAGCGTCTTGAGCTAAATGAAAAAACCAGTCTGGACTCTATGACAAAACGTGAAAAAGAGATTGTTATGTTACTTTCGCAAGGGAAAAATTTTAACGAAATGGCCCAAATTCTGAATGTTTCACCACATACTGTTAATACGCATAAAAGGAATATTTTAAAAAAATCGAATTGCCACAATACCACTGAACTGGTTGCACGTTGTATTAGAGAAGGTGCGATTTAACCTTATTCTTATTTTAGAATTGTGATCGGATAGGTAAGTTTTACAAAAAAGTTGTGAGTATCGGGTATTTCAGTTTCATTGCCAAAATTATCATGAGAATAGATTAAATACAAAGCCCCAAATGGTGGTTTAAACCGCCAACCCAGTAACCCGTATAAATAAATATTTTCGTTTTTGGTATTGTTTTGTGCAAACAGTTTTAACCACAAATCTTTTGTGAAATTGTAATTGGCCTCAAAAACATTAATAAAGGTAGTTTCGTTTTCTGGATCAGGATTAAATTCCAGATAATTGCCGGAATAACTCAAAGACAAATTCTGAAACAATTTTACACGTCCGCCTGCTGTAAATAAATTAAATTCCCTGTCAAAATTCCTTCCTGTTGAATAAGCAATCGCCGCATGACTCCACTCTTCAGTGTTATAACCCAAACCAAAAATATGCCTGTAATTGTAAAATCTCTTTTCAAATAGCTTGTATTCGTTGTTATAAGCATATTCAAAATTAATTTTGTTTTTAAAATAGAAATTTGCCGAATTCGTAAAATACCAGCTTCTAAGATGTCCATTTGCCAAACTCCAGAATACATTGTTTCTGCTTTCTGCCTCAATGTATTCAAAAGTATTGTTTTTAATCCACCATCTGTAAGATAAATCACTGTCTATTTCCCGACGGTCATCGTCGGTAATAAATCCTGTTTGATTTACATTTTCTCTAAAATTTTCTCCAATTTCTGTATACCTGAAATGAATATGATATTTATTATTTTCTTTTGCAAAACGCATAAACCAGGCACTGTGACTCAAAAAGTCTCCCGGTGCACTGCCCACAAACTGCCCGGTCAATTTCCATGTTTTTCCAAGATTTAAAAGATAATCTAAACTAAACGAACGGCTAAAACCATCATTCCAGCTTTTGTCAACAAAAGTAAATCCTAACGAAGATGATTTCAGGAAATCAAATTTTGCCCTTGCTGCAGTGTACCAGGTGGTAGGCTCTTCATCCGATAAATGAGGTGTTTTAACATTAAGTATATTAAACTGAGTTGGCCCGATTTTTCCGTTAATCCTCCCTCCAAAATCGATATCCTGGATTCTGCGTGAATAAAATGTTCGTATCCTTGTATTATACATTTCATTTCCCTCCTGAAAAAAAAGTCGTTTTTCAGGGTAACTCAATTCGTATCTTGTTAAATTTATTCGTTGTTGATCGGCTTCTACTGTGGCAAAATCGGGATTTATTGTGCCGTTAAATGATATGTTCGGACTGATTTGCCAACGAATATCTCCTCCACCATCAACACTCCAGTTTTCAGCACTTGTTTTAAACAATGACAGGTAAGGGAAAAGTGAAAGTTTCATTTTTGATTTTGGTGTGCTCATACCATTTGCAGTGCCTCCCTGAGAAATCCTGAAATCATCTGACAATTCTCCCGACCACCATGAGGTTTCCATGTTTGACTTGATCACCCTGCCAAAATTTAAACCCCAGCTCTCTATGCCTCTTTTATATTTTATACTTCTAAAAGGAATTTCAAATTCTGCACACCAGCCCCATTCATATATTTTAGCACTGCATTTCCATTCTGTATCCCAGTTGGTGTCCGTATTTCTTCCGTCATCGTTAATTTTCAAATCGTATTGAGTTCCCAGGGGATTCGTAATAAAGGCATACCCGCTTCGGTTGTCATTATAGGTATCAAGAATTATGGCAATCAAATCATCATCTTTGTTTAAGGCATCGCGACTTTGATTTTTAGCTACGATTGGTGCAGATTGATAACACATGAAAACAAAATAGATTTTATCGTTTTTTAATCCCATATACACCACTGTTTTTTCGCTTGCCAAATTACCGGTTTGTGGCTCCATTTGGGTAAAATTAGAACTGCTGTCAGCAGCTATCCATTTTTCAGCTTCAAATTTGCCGTCGATAACTACGGATTCTTCCAGCTGAAAAACCTGCATCATTTTCTGAGCCTCTGTTTTTTTGCATAAGAATAAGGCAAGCAGAACGAAGGCAAGCCGCAAATGAATAGAATGATACAATATTTTGTTAGTCAGGTTAAAGATTGTTGAAGTTTTGTTTTTTTATTTATAAAAATTCATGTCATCCATATACCGCCAGGATTTTTCAGGCATAAAATGTCGAATGTCTTTTTCTTCTTTAATAGCATTTCGGATAAAAGACGAAGAAATTTCCATTAAAGGTGTGTTTTCAATTAGCTCGACATTATTATAAAGTTTTAAATCTTTTTTGTCAAAACCGGGACGAGGATAAACTATTACTCCATAATTTTTAATAATCATTTGAAAATTTTTCCACTTTGGAAATATTTTCAAATTGTCGGAACCCATGATTATTTTAAAGAGATAATTTGGGTAACGTTCCTGGATGTATGTTAAAGTGTCAATGGTATAACTTGGTTTGGGCAAATTAAATTCAATATTAGATACCTCGAATCTTTCGTCACCCTGAATGGCTTTTTCAACCATGGCCAGCCTATGATAGTCGGCAAGTAAGTTGGCTTTTTTCTTTAAAGGATTCTGAGGTGAAACTACAAACCAAAGCTGATCTATTTCTGTATATTCCACCATATAATTAGCTATGGCCATATGTCCAATGTGGATGGGATTGAAAGAGCCAAAATACAAACCGATTTTTCTTTTTTGGTAAGATTTAGACGTAAGAATATCTGTAATTAGATCGCTCATTTAAGTAATTCAAAATAGGAAATACCAAAATACAAAACCCAATTTACAAATCATGACGAATATGCTAAAATTCCAAAATACAAAATACAAATTTCAATTAATTCCCAAACGAATAAAGACTCAATAATGAAAACTATGGTTTGAAATTTGGAAATTGAGATTTGTTTGATTTTTGATAATTGATGTTTGAAAATTTTATGTTTCAGGATTTTAGAAAGTCAGCTATTATTTTCTCAGCTTCTGCAAAAGCTTTTTCAAGGTTATCGTTGGTAATAACTACATCAAATTTTGATGCAAAACTTAATTCATGTTCTGCTTTTGCAACCCTCATAGCAATTTTTTCTTCTGAATCAGTAGACCTGTTTGTGAGCCTGTTTCTTAATTCTTCAACTGAAGGAGGTTGAACAAAAATAGCCAAAGCTGAATCTCCATAAAATTTTTTAATGTTTAATCCTCCAACCACATCAACATCGAAGATTACATTTTTCCCGGCGTCCCTTATTCTTTCCACTTCGCTTTTTAAGGTTCCGTAACAAGTGCCTTTATACACTTCTTCCCATTCCAAAAATTCATCATTTTCAATTTTTCTCTGAAACTCCTTCTGTGTGAGAAAATGATAGTCTTTTGCATGTGCTTCATTTTTTCTGGGCTCGCGGCTCGTTGCTGAAATAGAAAATTCGAGGTTGAAATTTTGAGTCAATAAATGCTTTACTATGGTTGTTTTGCCTGCCCCGGATGGTGCTGAGAATATAATGAGTTTGCCTTTCATTTCAAGTAAAAAGTATATAGTAAAAAGTCAAAAACAAAAAAATGGTTTATTTGATTTATAATACATTTAAAAGTTGTTCTTTAATTCTTTCCAGACGGTCCTTCATTTGTACAACAATTTTCTGAATGTCCGTATGATTGGCTTTTGATCCAATTGTGTTGATTTCACGACCAATTTCCTGAGAAATAAATGCCAGTTTTTTCCCGGTTGGCACCTTTTCTTCAATAGTTTCAAGGAAATATTTACAATGATTGGCCAATCTTACTTTTTCTTCGTTGATGTCAAGTTTTTCAAGGTAAAAAATCAATTCCTGTTCAAAACGATTTTTATCAACGTCTCCATTGATTTGTAATTTGTCGAGGTTTTCTTTTAAACGGATTTTCAAGGACTCTATACGTTTTGCTTCGAACGGTTCAATTTCAGTTAATAATTTTTGAATCGATTTAATATTCGATGAAATATCCACATGCAAAGCTTTTCCTTCCTGTTCCCTGAAAATATTAATATCGTCAAGTGCTTTAATTATATTTTCCAGAATTACTTTCCATTCATCTTCATCCAAAGTTTGGTATTCGGTTTTAACAACATCAGGAAGTCTCAGTGCGGCCTGCAATGTTGTATGGTCGGTGATAAGATTTAAATCGTCGCTTATTTTTTTAAGATTCTCAAAATAACTTTTAAGTATGGATTCGTTAATTTTTGAATTTGATTCATCTCCCAGATTTTCAGCATAAATGTTAAAATCAATTTTCCCTCTGGTCAATTTTTCCGAAAGTACCTTTCTTATTTCAATATCTTTTTCCCTGTATATCGCAGGAACTCTTGTATTGATATCAATTTGTTTACTGTTTAAAGATTTTATTTCGATAGTAAACTTTTTGTTGAAGGCTTCGAATTCGGCTTTTCCAAAGCCAGTCATTGATTTTATCATACTGTGAATTTTTGTACAAAAGTAGTATAAAGTCGGAAGTCGGAAGTCAGAAGTCGGAAGTTTTTTAAGTAATTACTCCTGAACCTATTAGTTCATCCCCAATATACCAGGCTGCAAATTGGCCTGATGTAATTCCTCTTTGTTCGTTTTTAAAAATAAACCATACACCGTCTTCTTTATAATGAATGGTTCCTTTTTCCAGTGGCTGCCTGTATCGGATCCGAATATCAAATTCCCGTTTTTCCCCTACTAGCATTTTTAAATCCTGACGTATCCAGTGCATCTCTTCTTCTGCAACAAATAATCCTTTTCGATAAAGTCCCGGATGATCCTGTCCTTCACCTACATAAATGATATTACGTTTTACATCGGTTCCAATTACAAAAAGAGGTTCTTTTCTACCACCTATATTTAACCCTTTTCTTTGACCCACCGTGTAAAAATGAGCTCCCTGATGTTCTCCTATCACTTCGCCATTCCAGGGTTTGTAAGGAAAAGCAAAACAGAGTTTTTTATAGTTTTCCTCTGATAATTCAACCTGTTTTTTCTTCTCCATAAATTTTGCCGGAATTTCAATCACATTCCCTGTTTTTGGTTCCAGTTGTTGTTGAAGAAAAGTGGGTAAATCTACTTTTCCTACAAAACAGATTCCCTGCGAGTCTTTTCTTTCGGCTGTGGGCAGATTTTGTTCACGGGCTATTTCGCGTACTTCGGGTTTTAACAATTCTCCAACGGGGAACATGGCCTTCGAAAGTTGTTCCTGATTAAGCTGACATAAAAAATAACTTTGATCTTTATTCTTATCTTTTCCTGCTAAAAGTTGGTGAATGGTGTTTCCTTCAACAACGATTTCGCTCTTCCGGCAGTAATGGCCGGTTGCAACAAAATCAGCATCGAACTTCATGGCTTCTTCCAGGAAAGTATCGAATTTGATTTCGCGGTTACACAGAACATCCGGATTTGGTGTTCGGCCTGCCTGATATTCTGCAAACATATAATCAACCACACGTTTTTTATAGTCTTTGCTTAAGTCTACAATATGAAAAGGAATATCAAGTTTTTTGGCTACCATTTTTGCAATCAATGCATCTTCTTCCCAGGTACATTCACTGGTGATGGCACCTACACGTTCATGCCAGTTTACCATAAAAAGGGCAATTAGATCGTGCCCCTGTTCTTTTAGAAGGTATGCTGCCACGCTAGAATCTACGCCACCCGAAAGTCCTACAACTACTTTACTCATGGGCGCAAAAGTAAAAAGTAAAAGCTAATTAGACAAAATAAGAGCTTCAGGTTAATTTTTCTTCAATAAGTTTCTTCCAAAACAAGCCATTTCTTTACCAGGGAAACCAACATCGAAAAGTGTTTCAATTTCTGAATTTGAATGAATTTGAATGGTAAATCGTGCTTTTCCTCCGGGGACAAAGTTTTCAATTATTTCCGATTCAAAAACAAAAGATTTTTCTGAAGAAAGAGTGTCGTTTAAAATATATTGATTTACAAATCCTTCGATATGAAATTGTCTGAAAACTATCTTTTTCCTGGCTTTGTCGAAACTAATAATTCCCCAGTCTTTGTGAACTTCGCTTTCAGGTTTTGCCTCCGTTGGGTCAAATTCAGAATGATTTTTAACTTCTATAAACTGTTTGTTCATTATCCAGTTAAATTCAGACTGAATTTTTGATTTATTAGAACTAAAACCTTCTCCGTTTCCTTCCCAGTGGCCGATTAATAAATCGAATTTTTCCAAAGGATTTTCCTGTGTTAATCCATGAACTGAAATCAGACAGAAAAAAACGATAATAAGCAGTTGTTTCTTCATTCTTAATTATTTCCTGTATTTCCAAATGGAATGGTAAATCCGAGCCATGGCAATGCTATTTCTATCCCTTCTCCATAAAATGGAACTACCAGTCCATAATCAAGAGCAGCCTTTTTAATAATCGATCGCCCTCCAAGAGTAATTAAAACTACTGTTTCACTTCCATCGCTAATGATGTAATTTTCAGTAATAAAATATCCTCTTCGACTTACCCTGAACATTCCATTGAAGTTTACGATTGGTGATTGTGCCCATTCGCCGGCAGCAAATCCGTATCCTAATCCAAGGGTTACATTTGCATCCGGTGTGCCGTAGGTTCCCAGTCCATAAAGAATTCCGAAACCCGCATTATCTTCGCCTATCACATATCCGGCAATTGCACCGCCTCCAATATTAAATTTGTTATGGACAACGGGTAATGAAAACTTGAGTGTGCCAAAGACCGGTGTTGGAGCACCAAACAAGAAAGTGGGTATAATTCCTCCTCCAATAGAAACATTATTGGTTATACCATAGCTAAACTGGTTCCATAAAACCCAGATATTCTGATAATAACCTTCACCATCTTTAAGTCCGTATCCGTTGGGAGACCAAAAATATCTGGTAGACTGGGGATTTGGAAACCAGAATTTTCCATCTTTCATTTGTTGAATTTCAACTTTTTCTATTTTTTTGATATCAGCCCGGGAAATGGTGATTTCTCCTAATTTTTGGGTTTTTAGTACTATGATTTTATCGTCTTCACGTACAATTTCTCCCAGGTATTCGTTTCCGTCTTCTGTTTCAATCGATACTGCATTTTCAATCAATATCTGCGATTTTGCTATGGTAAGGATACCAAAATCATTTGTTTTTAATTTAATCGAATCCGAAGTTTCAGAAATTACTATGCCTGAAAGTTTACCTCCTTCAATGGTTTTTATTGTAATTGTACTGTCGGGGTTTGTTTGAGCCAGTAATAATGTTGTCACAAATACCAACAACAGGGAACAAAGAATTTTGAGCTTTTTCATAGATGAGGGATGTTTAAGTTTTAGGCAATCGAATTTATTTTTTTGATTTTCTCTTATAGTTTTTACCCGAATTACTTCCCCTCTTTTTGCCTTTTTTATATCCTCCTTTACGAGATTTTCCGCGAAATGTTTTTTTAACTTTCCATTCCGGACCAGTACCCAAGTGATCAGGCATTGGCAATTTAAATACTTCGCGTTCGATAAGTTGTTCAATCCGGTGAAAATTGAACATTTCATCTTCATTAACCAATGTCAATGCAACCCCGGTTGAATCAGCACGCGCAGTTCTGCCTACCCGATGTACATAATCTTCGGCATCCTGTGGTACATCGTAGTTAATAACAAGGTTAATATCTTTTATATCAATTCCACGACTCATTACATCCGTGGCAACTAAAATTCTTGTTCGTTTTGAACGAAAACCAAGCAGCACTTCTTCGCGTTTGGTTTGCTCCAAATCAGATGAAATCGATTCAACAGAAAAATTCTTTCTTTTTAATTCACGGGTAAGCTCGTTTACCGTTTTTTTAGTTGAGCAGAAAATTATAATACTATTGTATTCAGGATTATCGGAAATTAAATGACTTATCAATCCGTTTTTTTGCTGATTGTAAATCAGATACGCAGCTTGTAAAACTCCTTCTGCAGGTTTCGATAAAGCGATATTTATTTGTTCAGGATTTTTTAAAACCTGGCTGGCTAAATTCCTTATTTTAGGTGCCATGGTAGCACTAAACATCAGGGTTTGCCTTTCTTTTGGCAAATATGAAATAATCTTAATTATATCATCATAAAATCCTATGTCCAGCATTCGGTCTGCCTCGTCAAGAATGAGGAATTTAATGGTGTCGAACTTTACATAGCCCAAATTTAAATGTGAAATTAGTTTTCCGGGGGTTGCAATTACAATATCAGCTCCTTTTGTAAGCGCTGTTTTTTGCTGTCCCCAGTCATCACCATCGCCTCCGCCATAAATCGCAATTGAGTTGATACCCATAGTATATCCAACTCCCTGCACCTGCTGATCAATTTGCATAGCAAGTTCTCGGGTGGGTACAATAATTAATGTTGATGTTTCGCCACCAGGCAAATCAGCGATTAAATCGAGTATAGGAAGCAAAAATGCTGCAGTTTTCCCTGTGCCGGTTTGAGCGCAGGCTATTAAATCGCTGCCATCCAATATAACGGGTATGGCTTGTTCCTGTATAGGTGTTGCTTCCTTAAATCCCATGTACGAGATTGCATCAAGCAAATCATCATGTATTCCTAATTCGGTAAACTTCATTCAACAGATAAGTTTTGTGGTGGTAAAAGTACATGAAATAATTGGATTTGGAGCTTATTCGAAATAGCTAAGTATTTTCTCAATAATTTCAAGTCCGGCATGAACACCATGGTCAGAATAAACCAGTTTACCCGACTTTTCTTTTAGCTCAATCTCAATAGTAGAATCCACGCTTTCTTTTATTGTTCTGTTCATTTCTCCGATAACTGGTGCTTTTAGAACTCCGGATTGTTGTTGTACTGCTTTTACATTTAAACGGTGCGTTTTGTTGGAAACTTCAATTTCCAATACCGGTGCATCAAAATGAAGCTTTGTAATTTTCGATCCATTGTAAGTGGCAAACAGGTAAAATTTCTTGTTAAAATAAAGGAAACAAATGTGCCCGATAAAAAAACTTCCCAACCATGGAATTTTAGCCACGGAAAAGGTAAAACTATTTTCTGATTGATTGAAGGTGTTACAGTGCAACCAAATCCACGATTCAGGAAATGATGTTCCCCAGTCTTTTTCAATGTAACCTGTTCCATTGATAAAATCTATTTCATTTGAATTAAATTTAATTGAGCCTTTTAATTTGTGATGGACCGACCCGATTCCATGTTTACATTCCATAAATGGTACAAACGAATACCAACCCATAATTCCTGGGGAAAACAAGGACCCTGGATATTCAACCAAATCTGAAAAATCGATTTTACCAATTATTTTAAGATATTCACTTTCAATATTTAAATCGATGGAGTGCAATGAAAAGAATGATTTTCCAATCCATATTTCAAATCTCTTTTTTGTAAAACTGAATTCATAAATTGGATAATTGATGTTCCAGGTTTTTCCTGAAATTCCATCGATGATTTGGATAAACGCATGTTTATCGTTTTGGGTTAAAGCAATTCCGGGAATAAAAGATAACACATTGGATTTATTTCCAGAAACATTTTTAAAATACCATCCTTCGAAATATCTTTTTTTATCAAGATTTCCTTGAAATAAGATAGGATTAAAGACTTTCATTATTTTCCGGTAAAAACGCTATAAATGATTTTGTCCTGTTAATTTACAATATAAATTTGAGATCCACAGAATTTGCATTTATTGTGTTTAGTTATACCTGTCGAAGAAGTAAAGTACCGGGTTCTTTGGATTAATGATTTCTTACATTCCGGGCAGTAGGTTGAAGAATGGAACTTATCATTTACATTTCCAAGAAATACGTGATTTAAATATTTTTTTGCCAGAACGTAAAGATGTTTCAGTTTTTCAACGGGGGTAGGTGTCAGGTTCATCTTGTACTGGGGAAAATACCTTGAAAGATGCAATGGAATGTCATTTCCCAGTTCTACTTTAATCCATTTTACCATTTTCTCAAATTGCCTTTCATCGTCGTTTAATCCCGGAATAACCAGATTTGTAATTTCGAGATGCGAATTGCTTGTTGCAATAATTTTTAATGCATTCAAAACGGGCTCAATTTTTCCCTTTGTTTCTTTTTTATAGAATTTGTTGCTAAATGATTTGAGGTCAATGTTAAAAGCATCGATAAACGGGAGAATTTTTTTTAATGGTTCTGTATTTATATATCCATTGGAAACCACAACATTTTTTAAGCCTTTATAATGCGCCAGTTTTGCCGTATCGAGCATGAATTCGTAAAATGTAAAAGGTTCATTATAGGTGTAAGCAATTCCGATATTGTTGTTTGTTTCAAGCGCCTTCAAAACAATTTGTTCTGATGTAATAATCTGAAAGCCCGGATAATCAATTGCCTTGCATTGTGAAATGTTGTGATTCTGACAAAAACTGCAGTGAAGGTTACAACCCACTTCTCCGATTGACAAAATGTTTTTACCCGGATAAAAATGATACAATGGCTTTTTTTCAATCGGGTCGATACCAAAGGCAGCGATTTTGTTATAAACCAGGGTCAACAATTTCCCCTGTTTGTTAACTCTTACTTTACAATTTCCGGTTTGACCGTCCTTTAAAACACAAAACACCGGACAAAGCTGACATTCAACTCTTAAATCATTAAGCTTTTTATAAAATTGTGCCTCGTGCATTTTTAATCTATGGAACTACGAACTAAGTTACGCAATAATTTTTTCCATGTATAAAATATCGTTAAGCTGTTTGTATTCGTTCCATCCATGTTTTTTATAAAACGAATAAGCTCGTAATTTTTTATCAGCATCGGTTGTGAGCCAAAATCTTTTTAACTTGTTTTCGGTTAACCAGGTTTCAGCCAATTGCAAAAGTCGCGAACCGATTTTCTGATTTATGTACTCAGGAAGAACAGCAATTACCCAAATCTCTCCTGTCACCTTTTCTGCCATTACAAATCCGGTTACTTTTTCTTTGGTTTCGCTTAACCAACCTTTATAAGTTGATTTTAGTTTTTCTATAACCGATTGTTTTGTTATTCCATGTCTTAATAATTCTTCTATTGTAAAATTATTTTCATCGGTCGAAATCCGAACATGAAAAATTGCATCGATATCATCGAGGGTGATTTCTCTGAAAGTCATATTACAAGGTTCCAAGTTTGTTGATTTTGTTCTCCAAAGTACTGACTTTTTGAAGTACCTTTTGAATATCAGTTTCCGGTTCAGGAATTTCAGTGTTTAAGTAGCAAACAAATTTCCATGCTTCCTTTACTTCAGAAATGGCAAGTTTGTATGGTTGAAATGATGCATTTAATGATGATAATAATAATGATCTGGATTGAGAAATGTAGTTTTCAACAATCTTAAAAACGATACCTTCGTCACGGGTAACAATAATATAACCCGCACCATTTTTTATGTCGAAGAAATTCTGAATATATTCACCAATAACTACTGAGCCACTAGGAATAGGCAACATCGAATCTCCGGAAATTATAAAAGCACGGTATTTCTTTTCTTTTGACAAAAAAGGCAACTGAAAAACGGGTAAATTCCCGATATATTCCGGGTCGGAAAAACTGGTTACATAACCGGCTTTTGCCCGTTCGCTTACAAATTCAATATTGTCATTGTTGTTTTTATCCACAGTGGTAGCAATAACCCTTAATTTGCTGCCCCGAATAAAAACGTCAAAACCATTCTTTAATTCTGTAAACTGACTTTCGGAAAGCTGGTTTAGATCAATATTGATTAATGTGTCGATTGCAATTCCAAAATATTTTGAAAATGATTGCAAATGCAAAACAGTAGGTTGACTGATTGAATTCTCCAAAGCATTTACTGTAGTGCGTTTAATTTCCAGTTCCGTTGCAACTTCGTTTTGGGTACGTTTTTTACGGTTTCTTAGCAGTTTTATATTACTTCCAAAGTAGTTCATTTTGCAATTTTTTTGTTTGGATTAAAGTCCGGGATCGAAAGTTGACTCAATAACCCCGGGCTTTAGCCCGGGGTTATTGAATTTGTATTGTATTGGGCTTTAGCCATTAACAATTTTTACATTAAAAATTATCATCAAAATTACAAAAATATATTGCCGAATAAAACAAAATGATTAAATTATTATCGAAATAAATGATAATAATATTATCAGAAAACAGAAAGAATTTCTATTCCCAGGGACAAAAGTCCCAGTTTTTTTGAGGTTTATAATCCCCGGCACATCACCGGGGATTTTAAGGAGAATTAAGTCAGAAAATGAGTAATGAAAATGTACATAAAAAGTTGAATATTTTAGCTGACGCAGCCAAATACGATGTGTCGTGTGCATCGAGCGGAAGCAACAGAAAAAATACAAGCAAAGGAATTGGTAGTGGAGTGGCATGTGGAATTTGCCATAGTTTTACGGAGGACGGACGATGTGTAAGTCTTTTTAAAATTCTGATGACCAACAATTGTATTTACGATTGTGCTTACTGTGTTAACCGAAGAAGTAATGATAAACCAAGAGCAACTTTTACAGTAAAAGAAATCGTTGATTTAACTATCGGGTTTTATCGAAGAAACTATATCGAGGGATTGTTTTTGAGTTCAGGGGTAATTAAAAGTCCGGATTTTACAATGGAGCGAATGGTACTTGTAGCAAAAAAACTTCGATTAGAGGAAAACTACAACGGCTATATTCATTTAAAAGCTATTCCGGGTGCCAGCCCGCAACTGGTTCAGGAGGCAGGATTATGGGCAGATCGTTTAAGTGTTAATCTTGAAATTCCGACAAACACCAATTTGAAGTTACTTGCGCCTGAAAAAAATCATCCTGAGATTTTATCTCCAATGACTCAAATCAGGAATGGGATTTTAGCCAATAAAGAAGAAAGAAAAAAGTTTAGACGAGCACCAAAATTTGCACCGGCCGGACAAAGTACACAAATGATTATCGGGGCAACTCCGGAAACCGACAGACAAATTATTTTGCTTTCATCAGGATTGTACAGAACTCAAAATCTTAAAAGAGTATATTTCTCAGGATACCTGCCGGTAAATCAGAATGATAAAAGATTGCCTGCAATTACCCGTCCTCCTTTGGTTCGCGAAAACCGACTGTATCAAAGCGATTGGCTGATGAGATTCTACAAATTTAAGGCAGAGGAAATCCTTACTGAAGATCAGCCGTTTCTGGATTTAGAGGTGGACCCCAAACTGGGATTTGCTTTGCGAAATATGGACCAGTTTCCGGTAGATATTAACCGGGCAGATTATGAAATGATTTTGCGAATTCCGGGAATTGGTGTTCAATCAGCACAAAAAATTATAATGGCCCGACGACACCGAAAATTAAACTCTATGCATTTAAAGAAAATAGGGATTGTAATGAAACGGGCAAAGTATTTTATCACATGCAACGAATTGCCGGTTTCGACCACCGACTGGGCCCCGGAAAGATTAAAGAGGAAAATTATTTCTGAATCACTTACTAAAAACAGAAAACTTTTGGACACACAATTGAGTTTGTTTAACGATTTTAAACCTGCTTTACCACCACTACACTGAGATTGAAGTTGAAAGTTTTAAGATATCAAGTATCAAGTATCAAGTATCAAGTAACAAGCAACAAGCAACCAGTAACAAGAATCATGATTATTTACACATACGACGGCACATTTGAAGGATTATTAACCAGTATTTTTGAAACGTATAACCGAAAAAATTTTCCTGTAGATATTTGCTCAAGACAGGGTGAGCAAAAACATTTATTTGCTCAAAAACTAGATATTCATACCAATGAAATAAAAGCAGAAAGGGTTTGGAAGGGTATTCAAAATAAACTTATGGGTAAGAATAACCAACTTTTGTTTTACGCTTTTTTATCGGAGGAAAAAGGAATTGAAATGAAAATTTATCGATTTTTACGCCGATTATTTAGCGAGCATTTTAATATCGAAACCGATTTTGGAGATTCAGATGTTTTGTATCTCACTCAAACCTCACAAAAAGTTAAAAAGGAGGCAATGCGAATGATGCAGTTTGTAAGGTTTCAACATGCAAAAGATGGAATGTATTTTTGCGGAATCGAACCTCGGTATGATGTGATTCCGCTTGTTATCAATCATTTCAAAAATCGTTTTGCCGACCAAAAATGGTTACTTTATGATTTGAAAAGAAACTATGGCATATTGTATGAAAATGAGAAAATCGAAGAAGTAATTATTTCAAATAAAGAGTTTAATACAATTACCGGGCAGGTAAATGAAAATATTTTACAGGAAGGTGAGGAGTTTTACCAAAAACTATGGAAATCGTATTTTAAACATATCAATATAAAGGAACGAAAAAACCTGAAATTACAGCGACTGCATATGCCACGTCGGTTCTGGAAGTATTTACCGGAAAAGCAGGGGATAAACTAATATTACAAAAGGTATGTCATCTTTTTTTTCTCAAACGATAAAAATGACTTTACTGAAAGTCAAAATGTGAATTATAATAAGTAAAGAACCGGTCTGTGTTTAATTAAAATTTACAGACCGGTTCTTTACTGTCAACTGAGACTGCGCCTATTCTTCCTCTTTTTTAGTTCGAGGTAAAATCAAATTTAAAATAATTCCAACTGTAGCTGCCAGCCCTATTCCTGCCAACGAGAAAGTTCCATAAGAAATTACTGCACCGCCAATTCCAACGGTAAGAACAATAGATACGATTACCTGGTTACGCGTTTCGTTCATATTGGTTTTTGAATCAACCAGTGTTTTAATACCAATTGAAGCAATCATTCCAAATAACAATAACATAATTCCTCCTAAAACAGATTGAGGAATGGTTTTAAGAAAACCACTGATTTTCCCTACAAAAGCAAAAACCAAGGCTGTAATTGCAGAAATACGCAAAACAAAAGGATTCGTAATCTTAGTTAAAGTAATCGCTCCGGTAACTTCTGAATATGTTGTGTTGGGTACACCTCCAAAAAAACCTGCCAAACCGCTTGCAATACCATCACCCAGCAAAGTACGGTGTAATCCTGGTTTTTCGATAAAATTCTTTTCGCAAACACCGCCAATGGCATACATATCGCCTACGTGTTCGATAATTGGAGCAATAGCTACGGGAACCATATATAAAATAGCCTGCCAGCTAAACTGAGGCGCCGTGAATTCAGGAAGAGAAATCCATGCTGCTTCTTTTACCGGTGTTAAGTCAACTTTCCCCATTATCATCGATAAAATATAACCTACAATAATGGCTATAAAAATAGGAATAAGTTTGAGCATCTTTTTCCCAAAAACTACAACAGCCACAGCTGTTAATAGTGAAACAACTGCAACAACCCAATCTGTTTTTGCCATATCAACAGCAACGGAAGCTAATGATAAACCAATCAACAAGATAATCGGGCCAACCACCACTGAAGGGAATAAGCGTTCAACAAATGTAATTCCACGAGCTTTTACCAGCGCAGAAACCACGCCATAAACCAAACCTACGGCAATTATTCCTGAAAGAGTTCCGGGCAAGCCATAAAGTTTGGTAGCTTCAATAATTGGTGCGATAAAAGCAAAACTACTTCCTAAAAATACGGGCACCTGGCCTTTGGTGATTAAATGAAAAAGTAAAGTTCCGATTCCTGCAGTAAATAATGCAACGGCCGGATCTATGCCAACCAAAAGCGGGACAAGTACTGTTGCTCCAAATGCAACAAACAGGAATTGAACACCAAGAACTGTGTTTTTAAAGCTTAGTTGATCTCGAAATGATGTTTGACTCATTTTGTTAGATTTAAATTTTATGCAAGAATAGCAGTTTTGGTTTGGGTTTTCAAAAATAGTTATTAACGGATTCTTAATAAATAAAAAACCCGCTTCATTCGAAACGGGTGTATCATGTATTCATTAATTACTGTAACAACTCTGCCGGAATTTCTTTAATTGGCCTAAGTTTTATATTTTTCATAAACACTTCACCGCCTTCTGATTGTATCTGAATTTTTCCTTTCGAAAGCGCCTCAGTTTTTCCTTCGCCAAGATATTTCGCCGAATTATAGTTAACCATATATACTTGCCCGTTAACCACATGAACGGAAGTAGTCCCATAACAGTAAAGTTCAACGGTATTCCATTCTCCAATTGGTTTTTCAGAGTCGGTTTCGTTAATGGCGTATTGAGTACCTTCTTTCGGAATTGATGGAACAAGTTCGGCGCCCTTGGTATAAACATATCTATCGTCGTTGTTTTTTGTCATTGGAATTTCGCAATACGATTCTCCCATACGATATGATGCACCCATGTTTCCTGTCATCAGTTGCAGTTCGTGAGAACTCATCCAAACACCGAGTCCAACCCCAAAGTTGCCAAAACTATGGTAAAGTAAACCGGAGTTTCTACTGGTGAAAACTTCATCTCCCCATTTCAGATCCATCGTAAGATGGTAGTTTTCAAATTCTTCCGTTGTTGCTATTGAAGCATTCTTTTCGCCCGAAATACGGATTACTTTTTCTCCATCGAGTTCAACAACAGTAAATAGTTTTAAAGGATCTTTATTCAATCCAATTGCTTCTCCATCTTCTTCAATTGGTCCAACCCAGGTATCCCAGCCATCAAGATTTTCTCCGTTAAAGAGAGGCTGCCAGGGTTCTTCGCACGATGAGATGAACAAAACAATACTCAGTGTAAAAAACAAATGCGTGAATCTTTTCATTTTAATTTTGGTTTAGATGAATAATAAAAAAACTGCCCTATAAATATAAGACAGTTTAAAATTTTATAATTAAAAATAGTATTCTTTATTACGATTAGGCTTCAATCAATTCCTTTGCTCTGTCAAGAATTGTCGTATCGTCAATCAGAACTATACCACCGTTTGGACCCGGCTCCATATGGATTCCTACCGATTTCCCGTAGGTGTAATTGGCACCCCCAAAATAATTCCTGACGGTTTCTTCGGTCACCTCAAATTCGCTGGCCAATTTTCTTATAGAACCGTCAGGTAAACTGTCTTTGATCTTACGCAATTCATTAAATGTTATCTTGCCTGTCATACTGTTATTATTTTATATTATTACTAAACAATTAAAGTCTCACATGTAAAAATAGAATTAATAATTTAATAACGAAAGGTTAAAGATCAGTTATTTTTTTAAGTCTTAAAAAAACATATAACAATTCTAAATAAGACAATTTTACCTTATTTGTAAATGATTGTTTGATAGCAAATAATGTGCAGACCTAATTGTGTTTAACAATATGTTCGATGACAAAAATTAACAATTTTTAAGAATCAATTTTCGCTTGTTTTTAAACTGTCATAAATTTTCTGATGTATTGCTGTTCTGATATTTAGATCGTACAACTTCCCATTTTCCCGGGTTGGATAAACCCGGTTTGAAAGAAAGATGTACAGGAGTCCGTTATCGGGGTCAGCCCATACAAAAGTTCCTGTAAACCCGGAATGCCCAAAACTGTTTTTGCTTGCATCAATTGCCGGATAGGCATCCTTCAGACTATTTTCTTCATTGTCAATATACGGTTTGTCAAATCCAAGTCCACGTCGGTTATCGTTATCCGGAAACTGAATTTTTGTAAATTCTTCTATTGTAGTATCAGAAATAAACCGGTTTCCGCCATAATACCCTTTTTGCAGATACATCTGGAATATTTTTGCCAAGTCGTTGGCTGTGCCAAACAATCCTGCATTTCCCGAAACACCGCCCATCATTGCAGCTCCTTCGTCGTGAACAAATCCACGCATAATTTCATGTCTGAAAAATTCATCAACTTCGGTTGGAATAATCCTCTCTGGCGGAAAGTTTTTGTATGCGTTAAAGCATACAGAATTTGCTCCAAGCGGTTTTAAAAAATTTCTATTTAAATAGAACTCATAATCCTCTCCTGTTTGTTCTGAAATAAGGCCGGGGAAAAGATGAAAACCTAAATCAGAATACATATACTTCTTTCTTTTATTCAGAGGTGATTTTATTATCGTATCGAAAATTGCCGTTGTATAATCTTCATTCATATACAAATGCTCCGATACTCTGATATTAAATTTTTCAAAAGGATTGTCTGAAAAAATAGATTTGTCCAGTTCCTGGTTTTCATCCAGCGTAAATTGCCAAAAAGGTATCCAGCTTTTTAACCTGGCTTGATGAGCAAGAATTTCCCGCATTGAAAGTTGTTCTTTATTAGAACCGCTTAGATCATGTCTGTATAAACTGATGGGTGAATCAATGTCAATTTTTTTTTCATCAACGAGTTTCATAATTGCCGGAAGTGCCCCCGTAACTTTTGATATTGAAGCCCAATCGTAAATGTCGTTTTTCTTAACATCCACTGAATCTTCATATGTATGAGTTCCAAATGTTTTATGAAAAAAGACTTTTCCGTTTTTGGCGATTAACACTTGACAACCCGGGTATGCTTTTTTGTTTATTCCTAAGTTGGCCAGTGAATCGATTTCATAATTCAATAATTCTGAATTAATTCCAATTTCTTCTGGAATTGTGTATGACAATGAAAAATTTTGTGAGATATCAATTCCGTCATTTACTTTAAACCAATTGTCAATAGTAACCGGTAATTTACCTTTTGCATCGAAAGCACCAAATATCAGTTGAGCGGCAAGTTCCTGGCTCAAATTTGTATTTTGATAGGCAAGAATTAATCCGTTGGCTCTGTTAATATCTTTAAAATATTTTAGCGCATACGCATTGCCAAAAAACACAAAAACCGAGTTTTTATTTCGAATGATTTCATCTACTGCTTTTCTCTGTATTTCTGTTGTTCCATATTTTGATGAAGGATAAAGATTAATTCCCTGAATTCCTGAGATAATAAGATTATAGTTCTTTAATTGAGATTGGATATTGTTCCAAACTTCCTGATCAGCTCCTTTTGAAAGCACAAAATGATCTACATCAGCATATTTTTCCAACATTCTTTGAAAAGGAGAGATGTTGTTTCCTCCTATCATAATTGATGCAATTTTTAAGGTGTCCAGACCCTGAACAGGCAGGATACCTGTATTTTTCAGTGCAGTCAATGAACCCTTTATAATCCGTCTGTTACTAACTTCAATGTTTGGATTATTAAGTCTTTTTGTTAATGCGGTAAGGTCTGTTGGTACATATTCGTGAAGCTTAACCCAACGTTTCAGGGCTAAAATTGTAGTACACTTTTTATCAATTTCATCAATCGTAATTTTTCCCTGTTCCACTGCAGTTTTTACGGATTCAATTGCTTTGGGTAAATCGGGTACAAATTCCAGCATGTCGTTTCCTGCAATCAATGCTTCGACTTCTGCATTTCCTTTTTCTGTTCTTACACCTGCCATGTTTATAGCATCTGTAACCACAAAACCTTTAAAACCTATTTCATTTCGTAAATAATTATTTACTATATTTTTCGAAAGTGAAGAAGGAACTCCGGAACTGTCGATTGAAGGAACATTTAAATGTGCCGTCATGATACCTGAGATTCCTCTTTCTGCTGCATAGCGAAAAGGGTACGATTCAAGTGTGTCCATTCTTATTTTCGAATGTTTTAAAAAAGGTAGGGTTTTGTGCGAATCTGTATCTGTGTCTCCATGACCCGGGAAATGTTTGGCAACAGGTATAATTCCGTTATCCTGCATTCCTTTGGATATCCACCATACTTTTTTTGCAACATTATTTTTGTTTTCACCAAAGGATCTAAAGTTAATCACCGGATTTTGTGGATTTGTATTTATATCGGCAACCGGAGCAAAATTTATATGAATCCCCATCATTTTTAGCTGGCTGGCCATTTTTTGTCCCAGATCATAAACAAGTGCAGAATCCTGAACTGCACCAATAGCCTGGGCATAAGGCAATTTCATTACACTATCGATACGCATGGAAATTCCCCATTCCCCATCAATTGCAACTAACAACGGTATTTTTGTAGAGTCCTGGAATTCATTTACCCATTTTGCAGTTTTTACAGGTGTTCCCTGCATAACCAAAATTCCACCCGGTTTATACTTTTTAATGAGGTCAAGAACCTTTTGCTTGCTTGCTTCATTTTGTTTGGGGTAAACAGTTATGGTCATCAACTGACCAATTTTTTCCTCCAATGTCATTTTACTTACCTGCTCAATGACCCATGAATCGGTTTTAAATTTCAAAAAAGGTGGTTCTCCTGTCTCCGAAGCTGTTATTTTTATTGTAAATAAAACTATTATCAATAGTAATTTTCCCCTAATCCTCATTCTCCCTAATTATTTATAAATTCAGAAATAGTTTTCTGCCTAATTATTCTTTTAACCAAAATTCAAATGGTATTTTCGCAAATATAAATATGTTTACATTAAAGATGTTGAAATTTTTCAGAATCATTTTATTATTGGTTTTTTTAATGCAGATGCAAATTGTTTCGGCATTAAATCTAAAAACCGGGGCAGAACAGCCTGAGAAATATTTACGGCTGGTTCGGAACAAGAATATAGGACTGGTAGTAAATCATACTTCAATAGTAAAAGAAGAACATTTGGTTGATTTTCTTTTAAAAAATGAAATTAAGGTGCGCACCATTTTTGCGCCTGAACATGGTTTTCGTGGAAATGCTTCTGCAGGAAAAGAGATTAAGGACGGAATTGACCCGAGTACAGGGCTTCCGGTAATTTCGTTGTATGGAAAAACAAAAAAGCCTACTACTGAGCATTTAAAAAATATTGACATGTTAATTTTTGATATTCAGGATGTTGGATGCCGCTTTTACACTTATATCTCAACCTTACATTTAGTAATAGAAGCTTGTGCTGAAAATGAAATTGATTTGCTGGTTTTAGACCGCCCTAATCCAAATGGTGACTATGTAGCCGGGCCAATATTAAAACCGGGTTTTGAGTCTTTTGTGGGCATGGATCCAATTCCAGTAGTTCATGGATGTACGGTTGGCGAATTGGCAAAAATGATAAACGGTGAAAAGTGGCATAAAGCAGAGAATAATTGTGTTATACATGTAATTCCTGTAGCAAATTATACTCATTCTATGAAATATGAATTACCCGTTTTGCCATCACCTAATCTTCCGAATTATTTATCTGTGAGATTATATCCATCGTTGTGTTTTTTCGAAGCAACAAGCGTTTCTGTTGGTCGAGGAACAGATTTCCCATTTCAGGTTCTGGGAGGACCGAACAGAAATTTGGGTGACTTTAAATTTATCCCGAGAAGTATAAAGGGAGCTGCAATAAATCCATTAAACGAAGGTCAGGAATGTTATGGTATTGACTTGAGAAAACTTGAAGAAGTACCCCGTTTTACCCTAAAGTATTTTCTCGATTTCTATAAAAAATATGAGAATGAAGAAGAATTTCTAACCCGTGAAAATTGGTTTAATCTATTGGCCGGAACGGATAAATTGATTGCTTTGATTCGGGAAGGTAAAAAGGAGGCAGATATGTTGGATTATTTTGAAAAAGAATTAGAGGAGTTTAAAGACTTGCGAAAAAAGTATTTGTTATATCCTGACTTTGAATAATATGAATCCCTTTCTGGTACTTGTAATAGTAATTGGTTATTTTCTGGTTTTAATCAGTATTTCATGGCTCACTTCAAGAAAGGCAGATTCACAAACTTTTTTTACGGGTAACAGAAAATCGCCGTGGTATTTGGTGGCATTTGGAATGGTTGGAGCCACACTTTCCGGTGTAACCTTTATTTCAGTTCCGGGAGAAGTCGGTAATTCGGCATTTTCCTACCTTCAGTTTGTATTTGGTAATGTGATTGGATTTTGGGTAGTTGCTGCAATTCTGTTACCCCTTTATTACAAAATGAAGCTTGTTTCAATTTATTCATTTTTAGATAAACGATTCGGATTTTATTCACATAAAACAGGCTCTTTCTTTTTCCTGGTTTCAAAACTGGTGGGTGCGGCTTTTAGATTGTTTTTAGTAGCAGGAGTTTTACAACTGGCATTTTTCGACGCTTTTGGAATTCCTTTTGAATTGACTGTAAGTGTAACAATTGGCCTGATTTGGGTTTATACTTTCAGGGGAGGAATTAAAACAATTGTATGGACAGATACTCTACAAACCTTGTTTCTTGTAAGTGCGGTTGTTTTGACAATATTTGCTGTATCAAAAAATTTAAACTGGGATTTTGCTCAATTTGTATCAGAAATCAGGAACGATACAAATTCTCAAATCTTCTTTTGGGACTGGCGTTCAGGCAATAACTTCTTCAAGCAGTTTATTTCAGGAATGTTTATAACAATAGTGGTTGTTGGAATGGATCAGGATATGATGCAAAAAAATCTCACATGTAAAAACCTGAAGGATGCCCAAAAAAATATGGTGGTTTTTAGCTTTTCATTTTTAATAACAGTTTTCCTGTTTTTGTGTCTTGGTGCTATGCTTTATATTTATTCTGAAAAAGCCGGAATTTCAATACCAGTGAAAACAGATGATTTATATCCAATGTTGGCTCTAAATTATTTTGGTTTACCGGTAGGAATTGCTTTTTTGTTGGGTATTGTAGCAGCAGCCTATTCAAGTGCCGATTCAGCATTAACCGCACTTACCACATCATTTAGCGTAGATTTTTTAAATATTGAAAAGTATAAAGAAGAAAAAAGGCAAAAGATAAAAAGATGGTCGCATTTGTTTTTTTCTGTTTTATTGATTTTGGTTATTGTAGTGTTTGAAGCAATAAATAATGAAAGTATTGTAATGGCGGTTTTTCGTGTTGCAGGCTATACTTACGGCCCCATCCTTGGATTGTTTGTATTCGGAATTTATTCTAAAAGAATTATTCGCGATAAATGGGTACCATTGATTGCTTTAATCTCGCCCGTTATTTGTTATTTTATTTCTTCTAATTCTGCCCGACTTTTTAACGGATATCAGTTTGGTTTTGAACTATTGATATTAAATGGATTATTAACAATATTAGGATTATTTATTGTTTCGAGAAAAAATGTAATTCATTGAAAACTAATTATTGTAAATAAATGTTAAAAATTGTAAATTGATTTTTATATTTGCGATAATAACTCGTGTGAATTGTCGTTATAATTTAATTAAAATTAGGGAAATTGATTAAAAATCTACTTCAGTTGTTGGCGGTAGTCGCTATTGTAGTCTCGTTGTTTTCTTGCGAGGATGAGGGTTATATCAATTCTCCCGATGCTCAGCTGCAATTTTCCGTTGACACTATAACTTTCGATACCATTTTTACCACAATTGGTTCAACAACTCAAAGGTTTACTGTTCATAATCCATATGATGAAAGTATTTTAATTTCCAGGATCAGATTATCTGATGGGGATTTGTCGAATTTTAGATTAAATATAAACGGTGAAGTTGGTAACGAAGTTTACGAAACCGAAGTTCCGGCACGGGACAGCATTTTTATTTTTGTTGAGGTAACCATTGATCCTACAGGAGAAAATCTTCCAATGGTAGTACAGGATTCAATTGAGTTTACTACAAATTCAAATATTCAAAATGTTCAACTCATTGCCTATGGCCAGGATTTTAAACTTATAAAAGGGGAAACACTGGAAACCACTACCTGGACTTCTGAAAAGCCATACCTGGTTTATGATTATGCATATGTCGACAGTACTTCTGAATTAACAATTGAACCCGGAACCAGGGTGTATTTCCATAAAGGAGCAGGATTGTATATAAAGGGTAAAATTATTGCAGATGGGACCCTTCAGCAACCTATTCATTTTTTACCAGACAGGTTGGAGCCATCGTATAAAAATATACCTGATCAATGGAATGGAATTGTTTTGTTTTCAGGTAGTCATGATAATATTTTTAATTTTTGTACCATAAAAAATGCCAATATTGGTTTACAGGTAGGAACAATTGAAGATGATGGATTTGCGTCAGTTCGGTTAACAAACAGCAAAATTGAAAACATGGCATATGCCGGTCTTTTTGCTTTGAAATCGAAAATTTATGGTTATAACGATTTAATTGCAAATTGTGGTTTTTATGCTGTAGCCCTTTTGGTTGGAGGCGAATACGAATTTTATCATACTACTGTAGCAAACTACTGGGGAAATTATTCGACAAAAGCACGTTCTACAGCTTCCCTGGTTATCTCCAACGTATTAATTATTGAAGGTGAAAACGGTGAAGTAACAAGCCACAATGGTGATTTGGTAAAAGCAGATTTCGGGAATAGTATTGTTTACGGTAACAATATTCAGGAGATTGAGTTAGGAAACAACAAAGAAAATGACTTCAATTTCTATTTTGAAAATTGTATTGTTCAGGTAGCAGATACTTTTGATACATCAAATGGAGATCATTTTAAAAGTATCTGGAAAGGAACGGAATATGATCCGTTATTTATAGATCCTTACGAAGAATATAATTATCAGTTAGATACGTTATCCCCGGCAAAAGATATCGGCACATTAAAATTCGGCGAGCTGTTTCCTCTGGATATTTTAGGAAAAGACAGGACCGAAGATGACGGACCCGATTTGGGAGCTTACGAGCGTATCGAAAAAAAAGATGAAGAATAATCCTCTTCTCATTATTATTACTCTTCTGTTTTTTGTTAGCCATCTGTCTGCTCAGCAAAATAATGGTAATTTTTCTGTTTTGTTTTACAATGTTGAAAATCTCTTCGATCCGGGGAATGATATTTTAACAGAGGACGATTATTTTACACCTGATGGGGAATTACACTGGACCTATAAAAGATTCAACAAAAAGTTACTTAATATTTCAAAAGTAGTATTAAGTGCATCAGGATGGAATACACCGGATATTGTTTTATTTGCCGAAATTGAAAACAGAAATGTTCTGGGGAAACTTTTATTCGATACTCCTTTAATAAATATACCATACAAAATTATCCACAAAGAATCATACGATGACAGAGGAATCGATCTTGGATTAATTTATAATTCAGAAACATTTAATCCTTTGGAATATGAGTATTTCCCATTAGTAATAGCTAAGGATACACTGAAAACAAGGGAAATATTGTATGTTTCCGGAGTCATAAACGGTTCTGACACATTACATATTTTTGGCAATCACTGGCCTTCAAGGTATTCAGGATTGTTGGAAACCAAACCTCAAAGAGTTGCAGCAGCACGACTTTTAAAAAGTAAAATTGAGGAATTAAAAGTAAAATATCCCTTGCCAAAAATCGTAATAGTAGGAGATTTTAATGATAATCCGGAAGACCAGTCTTTATCGGAGGTATTAATGGCAATATCTGCAGAAAAACCTTATATCGATGATAAACTTTACAATCTGTTTTATAATATTGACAGAACCGATAGAGGAAGTTTAAAATATCAATCGCAATGGTATCTTTTCGACCAGGTTATTGTATCAGGAACTTTGTTAAATTCAACTTCGGGATTTTTTACATCTCCTGAAAAAGCGAAAATTCTTTCATTACCCTTTCTGTTGGAGGAGGATAAAAAATATGGAGGATTAAAACCTTTTCGAACCTATTACGGTTATTCGTACAATGGTGGTTTTAGCGATCATTTACCTGTTATTCTTGAACTAAAGCAGCGTTATTAGGTTACTTTTTTCAGCCCAAGTTCTTCTCCCTTTTGTAACATAAACCGGAAAGCTTCATCAAAATCGTTATGAATTTCACCATCCAGAATTGCATCTTTAATGGCATCTTTTATTATGCCCACTTCTTTGCACGGTTTTAGTGCAAATGTTTCCATAATTAATTCACCTTTTACCGGTGGTTCAAAATTTCGGATTGCATCTTTTTCCTCAATTTCTTTTAGTTTTTCCCTGACCACTATAAAGTTACGCATGTAACGTTTTACCTTTTCGGCATTTTTAGAAGTTATATCCGCCTCACATAATGTCATTAAATCATCAATATCGTCTCCGGCTTCAAAAAGTAATCTGCGTACAGCTGAATCGGTAACTACATCTTCAGAGAGAACAATTGGACGCATATGAAGTAATACCATTTTCTGAACATATTTCATTTTCTCATTTAAAGGAAGTTTCATGCGTTTAAAAATCCCGGGAATCATTTTTACACCGATATAATTGTGTGCGTGAAATGTCCATCCCTGGCCCTCTATAAACTTTTTTGTCGCTGGTTTTGCTATATCGTGCAACAAAGCAGACCATCGCAGCCATAAATTGTTAGTGTTTGGTGCTATTCGGTCAAGTACTTCCAGTGTATGATAGAAATTATCTTTATGCCCAATCCCTTTTATTTTTTCAACACCTTTCAGTTTTAATAATTCGGGGAAAATTATTTTCAGCAAACCTGTTTCTTCCATCTGTTTAAATCCAACCGAAGGTTTTTCAGATAACATTATTTTATTTATTTCATCAATAACTCTTTCGGCCGAAATTATTTTAATTCTATCTCTGTTTTGCGCAATGGCCCGGAAAGTATCGGCATGAATTTCGAAATTAAGCTGTGTGGAAAACCTGATGGCTCTCATCATTCGCAACGGATCATCAGAAAAGGTAATATTCGGATCCAACGGTGTTCTGATAATTTTGTTTTTTAAATCTTCCATTCCGTTAAAAGGATCAACCAACCTTCCAAAATTAGAATTGTTTAATCCCAGTGCCAGAGCGTTAATGGTAAAATCACGCCTGTTTTGGTCGTCTTCAAGGGTACCATTCTCCACTATCGGTTTTCTCGAATTACGTTGATAGGACTCTTTTCTGGCGCCTACAAATTCAATTTCAAGGTTTTTGTGTTTGAACATGGCAGTACCAAAATTCTTGAAATAATTTACTTTAGGTTTGTTTTTCAGTTTAGCTGCAACATTTTTTGCCAGTTCAATGCCGTTTCCAATGGTAACAATATCGATGTCTTTTGATCTGCGTTTTAAAAATATGTCCCTGACGTAACCTCCAATAACATATGTTTCCATGTTCATTTGGTCTGCAACTTCAGATATTTCTTTGAATATATTATGCTTAAGCTTTTTAATCATTCTTTGTTAAAATTCAATTTGTCAGTAGATTAATACTGACATTTATGGAAAAATTGTGACAAAATTACAATTATTTCGATGAATATGGCCTGAAAATTCTTAAATTGAAAAAGAGGCATTATATTTGATATGTAAATATCGACATAAATAGATATGTATAAATATTAACATAAAATAATTATCATGTTAGAACATTTAACAAAAGAAACTTTTAAGGAAAAAGTTTTCAATTTTGAAGTAAACAAAGAGTGGAAATACGAAGGAAGCAAACCTTGTTTAATTGATTTTTATGCTGACTGGTGCGGACCATGTAAAATGGTGGCTCCGATTTTGGAAGAGTTGCAAAAAGAATATGGCGATAACATCGTTATTTATAAAGTAAACACAGAAGACCAGCAAGAACTTGCAGGAATGTTTGGAGTTCAAAGTATTCCTTCACTTCTGTTTGTTCCTCAGGAAGGTCAACCACAAATGGCGATGGGAGCTTTACCTAAACAATCTTTCGAGAAGGCTATCGCGGATGTTTTAAAAGTTGAAAAACCTCTGGTACACTAAAAAAGGTCTAATAACTTTTCGAGTTGAATTCCACGTGAACCTTTAATCAATATTTTTCCTTTTTCAATAGGATTTGATTGAAGATAATCATAAAGCTCGTTTACATTCTGAAACGATTTACAATTAAAACCGGCAGATATTTTATTAAATATTTTTCCTACTGTAAATACATTCACAAATGTATTTTTACGCAGAATTTCCAAAATAGCGGTATGTTCGGCATTGGAATATTTACCCAGTTCCAACATGTCGCCAAGGATTAAGTAACTGTTTTCAGAAGCATTGGATATAAAACTATTTATGGATGCTTGCATGCTTGTTGGATTAGCATTGTAAGCATCCATAATTATTTTCAGATGGTCTTTTTTTATCAGTTGCGATCTGTTGTTTTTTGGAAAATAATTTTTGATTGCACTTTGAATTGCAATAGGATCAACCTGAAAATAATTTCCTATACAAGCAGCGGCCAGTATATTTTCGAAATTATAATCGCCGGTAAGATTTGTATTTAAATATAAAACTCCTTTCGGGAAGTTCACTTTTAAATGCACAAATGGAGGAGAATTAAGTAATTCTCCCCTTAAATCGGCATTTAAAGTTCCATAACTAATTTTATTCTTAGTGTCTTTCAACAAATCAGATAAAATCGGATTATCGGCATTGTAGAAAATATGCCCATTGGATTTTTTTAAATGTCTGTACATCTCCGATTTGGTTTGAATCACACCCTCAAATGAACCAAAACCTTCAAGATGCGCTTTCCCCACATTGGTTATCAAACCAAAATCAGGTTCGGCAATCTTGCACAATTCAGCAATTTCGCCCGGATGATTTGCTCCCATTTCAACAACGCCAAACTCTGTACTGGTATTCATTTTTAAAAGAGTAAGCGGAACCCCGATATGGTTATTTAAATTACCCTCTGTAAAACTTACATTGAACTTTTGAGATAGAACGGCTGAAGTTAACTCTTTTGTAGTAGTCTTTCCATTGGTCCCGGTAATTGCCAAAACAGGAGTGGCAAGCTGCTTACGATGATGGTTGGCAAGTTCCTGTAATGATTTTAAAACGTTGTCAACAAGAATCATTTTATCTGATACCTGGTATTCTTTTTCATCAATAATGGCATATGATGCCCCCTGCTTTATTGCTGATTCCGCAAATTTATTTCCATTAAAAGTTTCTCCTTTTAACGCAAAGAATATACATCCTTTTTCGATTTTGCGGCTGTCGGTTGAAATGGAGGGATGTTTTTTAAAAACTTTATAGATATGTTTTGTTGTGGTCATGTTCCAAAATTAAAATCATTTCTAAAAATCGGGCATAAAAAAAGCCCCATTTCCAATGAGGCTTTTCTAAAAATAATATTTTTTAGAGTCCGCTGGGACTTCCCAATCTATTCATAGCACAACGGAATCCGATGTCACTGGAAGATTTTTCCTGCTCCAAATATCTTCTAGTCCCCGGTACTAACCAATAAGCTCGGTCTCTCCATGAACCTCCTTTATAAACACGAACCTTGTCGTTAATCAACGATGAGAAACCACCTTCAGGGCGTTCATCCTGAATGTACATATCATCTGTACTAATACCTTGAGCACCATTCCAGTTTCCTGATTCAACAATTTGAGAATTTCTATCTCCATCGTTAAAGTTTCTTATATCACCACCTGCGATGGTATCTTTAATTAAATGACCATAATCATCGCGTACAAAATCTCCGTTATTGTCTCTTCTGTATTCTGTAATTACATTACCCCTGTACGGATTGAACTCTTCAACATCCTGAAATGAAGCAGGTCTGTATACATCAGATACCCATTCATTAACATTACCTGCCATATTATACAATCCATAATCGTTTGGATCGTAAGAGAAAACAGGAGCTGTAATATCGGCATTATCATTAAGTGCGCTGGCAACCCCCATCATATCCCCTCGGCCTCTGACAAAGTTGGCTTTAATCAAACCTTTTCCTTTTTTAGAGTCTTCACGAAGATAAGCACCGTTCCATGGGTATAATTTTTTGTCAGTTAAAAGTTCGCCATCCATATTTTCGATAAGTCCGTACGCGGCATATTCCCATTCTGCTTCTGTTGGTAAACGGTAATTTGGAAGCATTATACCATCTTCCCACGCTACATGTTTTACAGACCCATCTGGTCTTTCAAGAGGTTTGTCTCCGGCAGTTCCTTCATAAATCCCGTTCAGATATGCCTTCGAATTAAAAGTATTTTGATTACTCTGTGAATTATCATGAACAATTATACCTCTTTCAACCAATATTTGTTCGTTTACACGGTCGGTACGCCATTTGCAATACTCTGTTGCCTGTTCCCAGGAAACACCTACTACAGGATAATCCGCATAAGCGGGGTGTCTGAAATAGTTTTCCACGTATGGTTCATTAAATGCCAGTTCTCTTCTCCAAACAGTAGTATCGGGCAGAGCCGAATTTAATTTTTCTACATCCCCGGCATAAACACGACCCAGCCAGTGGGTGTATTCACGATAATCCTGGTTTGAAACTTCAGTTTCATCCATATAGAACGAAGGCACTGTAACTCTTCTTGGTTTGTTATCCCAGGTATACATCACATCCTGTTCAACGCGGCCCATTGTAAATGTACCACCTTCAACAAAAACTAAACCTGGTCCGGTTTCCTGATTGTAACCGCTAATGTTTGGTATAAAACCTGTTTCTTCTTCATTGTAACTCCAACCGGTTGTTCTCGAAGAACCTCCACTTTTATTACCAAATAAACCGCATCCAGACACGAAAGCGGCCAATATTACTATGAACAAAGTTTTTAACTTCATCATCTTCATTTTAAATATTTCTTTAGAGATCGTCACAAATATAACTAATTTGTTCAATTCTTATTGTTCAATCATTTTAAAAAATTTTAAGTTTTATTAGGGCTTAGTTGATATATTTGCCCGCGATTGGCTCAATTGTTGTTAACGAAGATGATTCAATCGCCTGCAATATTTGTAAGATTGCAGCGTTAGAGGTATAATTATGTAGGGCTTAAAATTAGTATGAAAAGATATATATTTCTGTTGTTCATTATTTTAGTTGGTTTTACTGTAGACGACGTTCAAAAGGAACTCATAAGTTTAAACTGGATGGATAGCAGTACAACAAAAGATGAAATTTTACTTTGTAATGAATTGATCTTTGACAACGCAGAATTTCCTGATGCAGCAACGCAAATTCCTGTGTTTCACAGAACATACAATCTTTCTGACAAAAGTAGGGATTTTGCTTTTACAGTTGAAAATCCGGATTTTGAAGAAATAAAGTTATCAGAAGAGTTTCCCGGATTTGGCAATATCAAAGAAAATATTGAAATAGAAACAAGCAAGTCACAGTCTGCAGGAAAGTTTATACTTCATTTGCAAATTTCAACAATTAAAAAGGAAGGGGACAAATTTTTTCGGCTAAAACAATTTGAATTAAAAAAGATTCCGATAGATAAAAACGCAAAAAACAAAAACGCTCAGAAGGTAAACGAATCGCATATCTGGAAAAATAATTCGGTATTGGCACAGGGACGATGGTATAAAATCGGAGTAGCCGGGTCTGGTGTGTATAAAATACCTTATTCACAACTGTCTTCACTTGGATTTTCTGATCCTTCAAAAGTGAGTGTTTATGGTAGCGGTGGAACAATTTTATCTGAAAATCCGGGGGAAATCGATTATGACGATTTGGAGCAATGTGCAGTTTGGCACGATAAAAATAATGGTGCCGACTGTTTGTTTTTTTACTCACCCGGAACCACCGAATGGAACCTTGATATTTCGGAAGGATTATATAAGCACAGAATAAATGATTATACAACTAAAGGGTATTTCTTTTTGACGGAGAATACTGGGGATACGAAAATCGCAGAAAAATTGCCTGCTGTAACAGAGCCGTTTACAAATGAAGTATCCTCTGCAGACGCGTATATTTTGCATGAACAGGATTTGGAAAATGTTCTTCATCTTGGCTCAGGTAAACATTGGTTTGGAGAAAGATTTAAGCATAACTCGGTAAAAAACTTTGATTTCGAACTTAAAGATTTTGATTCTTCAGAAGAAATAAAAGTAATCATTAACGGGATTGCCCGTTCGTACACAAATACAGAATTAAGTGTTGAATCAAACCAGCAGAATCAAGGTACTTTAAACTTTAATCTGGTAAATACCGGCAGCCAAACTTCCAGTTATGCCAATAAACAGGAAGGAGTTTTTTCATTCCCTGCTCAGAACGAGAATGTACAAATTGCTTTAAAATATTTAGCAAACAAAGGAGTTGGGACTGATGACAATGCAATTTTCTGGCTCGATTTTATAGAAATTAATTATCGCAGAAAACTTAAATTTGGAAATGAGGCTTTTATATTTAGTGATAAAAACTCTTTAGGTGCAGGAAATGTAATTTCTTATAAAATTGACAACGCAAATAGTAATTCACGGGTTTTTGATGTTTCAGACATAAATAATGTAAAAGAAATTCCACTGGAAATTAATGGAGGAATAGCCAGTATGAAGCGTTCGGGTAATGAACTGTACAAATATGTAGCTTTTAATCCAGATGCTGCTTACAACGAACCTGAGTATATTGGCGAAGTCGAAAACCAGAATTTACATGCATTAAGTACACCTGAATTTATAATTGTAACACATTCCAATTTCTTGCCTCAGGCAAAAAGGCTGGCTGATTTTCATCGAATAACTGATGGAATGGCTGTTGAAGTTGTAACAGCAGAACAGGTTTATAATGAGTTTAGTTCGGGGTCTAAAAGCGCAACAGGAATAAGGAACTTTATAAAAATGCTGTACGATCGCGGAGGACAGCTAAAATATGTATTGTTGTTTGGAGATGGCAGTTACGACAACAGAGGTCTCCTATCCAATACAAAAAGTTTTATCCCGACATTTCAATCAGAAAACTCATTAATTCCGGTAGCTTCGTTTGTTTCTGACGATTTTTTTGTCATTCTGGATGATGGTGAAAGTGTTTATAACGGTGCAGTAGATTTAGGTATTGGCCGCATTCCTGCATCATCAACTTTCGAAGCAGATATAGTGGTCAATAAAATTGAAAATTATTACAATCCCGAAGCCCTTGGAAACTGGAGAAATGTGGTCTGTATGATAGGTGATGATGAAGATGGGAATTTACACATGTCACAATCGGAGAAACTGGCCAATCAAATAAATGAAAGTCACGGAGAGTTTATTACCGATAAAATCTATTTCGATGCATATCTTCAGGAAGTTTCTGCAGGTGAAGAAAAATATCCTGGTGTTACCGCAGCAATTAATGAACGTGTTAAAGATGGTGTTCTGATTTTAAATTATGTCGGACATGCCAATGAAAGGTATATGGCCGACGAAAATGTACTGGATATCAGCAATGTAAATGCATGGTCAAACAGTAATAATCTTCCGATTTTTGTCACAGCCACCTGTGAGTTTAGCAGGTATGATGCCGATGACATGTCGATTGGTGAATATGTTTTGTTCAATCCAAACGGTGGAGGTATTGGTTTATTTTCGACAACCAGGTTGGTTTATGCCAGCGAAAATTTTAAGCTGAGTACACAGTTTTATAATTATGTTTTTGAGGCAGATAGTTTGGGAAACCGACACAGAATGGGGGACATCATGCGTTTGGCAAAAATTAATACACTGAGTACCACAAACAAACGAAATTTTAGTTTGTTGGCCGATCCTGCACTACGCTTGTCGTATCCAAAACATAAAGTTGTTACGACATCTGTTAACGGTCGCGATGCAGAGAATTTAACCGATACCATAAATGCGCTTCAGAAAGTTGAAATTGAAGGATATATTTCTGACAATTCAGGTAAAATGATATCGGATTTTTCTGGAGAAATGACTGTAACTGTATATGATAAAGAAACTACTGTAAGCACAATGGGGAACAACGGTGAAAGGCCGTTTAGCTATAAGGTGCGGGAAAATATTATTTATCAGGGAAAAGCGTCGGTTGAAAACGGAGAATTTATTTTCAGTTTTGTGGTTCCAAAAGATATTTCATATGCCGTAGGCAATGGCAAAATTATGTATTATGCCAAAAACGATGTTGTTGATGCACACGGTTCTTTCGACGATTTTATTATCGGTGGTTTATCAAACGACATTGTAGATGATAATTTAGGGCCTGAAATAGATTTGTTTATGGATAGTGAAAATTTTGTATCGGGAGATAGAACCACTAAAAATCCAACAATGCTGGCTTATTTGTCTGATGAAAACGGAATTAATACAGCCGGGACTGGAATTGGACATGATATTACAGCTGTTTTGGATGATGATTATTCCAATGTTTTGGTGTTAAATAACTATTATCAGGCTGATATAAATAATTACAAAAACGGGGTAGTTAAATTTCCGTTTAAAAATCTGACTCCCGGGAAGCACAAACTCAGGTTAAAAGCCTGGGATGTTGCCAACAACTCATCGGAGCGGGAAATTGAATTTGAGGTAACCGGTGATTTTTATATCAGCAAAGTTTTAAATACTCCAAATCCGGCAAATGAATATACATTTTTTACTTTCGAACACAATCAGTCTGATGCAAATTTGAAAGTAATGGTAGAGATATATGATCAAATGGGAAGACGTGTTGAACATTTGATTACCGATGTTGGATCCGGCGGAAATCAAAGTAATCCAATATACTGGAATTTTAATGAGTCGAAAACACTGCTGCTAAATGGTATTTATATTTACCGGATTACTGCCAGAAATCAGGATGGGATTGTCTATTCAAAATCGGGAAAAATGATGATTACACGTTAAATTTTTTGACTCATAAAATTTTTCAGAATTTGTTTCGTTTTCAATGGTATTATAAAAGTTTTAAATATGGCTGGTATAACATTTATTATATCTTTGCAGCCACAATTTTATTAGAATTATGAATCAATTTTTTCGAATAGTATTACTTCTTACAATGACTGTTGGCCTCTCGGAAGGTCTTTGGGCACAGGCCACAACCTCGGGAGCCAATACAATAACAACAGCTGTTCCGTTTTTATCAATTACTCCGGATTCGAGAGCGGGAGGTATGGGTGATGCCGGTGTTGGTTTAACCCCGGATGTAAGTTCTCAACACTGGAACCTGGCAAAATATGTTTTTATGGAAAGCGATATGGGAGTAGGTTTGTCATATTCGCCCTGGTTAAGAAACCTTGTTGATGACATAAACTTAGCATATCTGTCAGGCTACAAAAAGCTGGACGATGTTCAATCTGTAAGTGCTTCGTTACGTTATTTCTCTTTAGGAGATATTATTTTCACCAGCGAATGGGGAGAAATTCAGGGACAGCAAAGTCCGAATGAATTTGCGGTTGACCTTGGATATTCAAGAAAACTTTCTGAAGCGTTTTCCGGTGGTGTGGCCATGCGTTACATACGTTCTGACCTTACCGGTGGACAAATGATTAATGGAGTGGAAACGAAAGCGGGTAATTCATTTGCTGTGGACGTGGCTTTCTATTGGTTTAAAGAATTTAGAAAAAACAGAAAAGATAATATTTTTAGTGCGGGTATAAATATTCAGAATATCGGTTCGAAAATCTCATATACTGATGGCGCTACCAAAGATTTTATCCCAACTAATTTAATGCTTGGAGCCGCTTACACAACTTATTTAGACAATTACAATTCTTTTGCATTCTCTTTTGAAGCAAATAAACTTTTGGTGCCAACTCCTCCTAAAGATTCTACAATTTACGATCCGGACAAACCTATTTTACCTGGAGGAATCAATTCGGATATAGGGCCAATCGAAGGAATGATTAAATCTTTCTACGATGCTCCCGGAGGATTTAAAGAAGAATTACAAGAAATTAACTTTGGATTAGGTGTGGAATATTGGTATAATCAACAATTTGCGCTTCGACTGGGATATTTTTATGAGCACGAGAATAAGGGAAACCGAAAATATTTTACAGCAGGTGCAGGATTAAAACTCAATGTTTTTGCATTGGATTTTTCATACCTGCTTCCAACACAACGTAACCACCCACTGGAAAATACTCTTAGATTTACGCTTGCATTCGATATTGATGCATTTGGAAACCAACGCCGATGAATTTCCGGATAGGACAAGGATATGATGTACACCGCCTGGCTGAAGGAGAAACACTTTGGTTAGGCGGTGTTTTAATTCCACACCATAAAGGAACTGTGGCACATTCAGATGGAGATGTGGTAATTCATGCTATTTGCGATGCTATACTGGGGGCCGCAAAACTCAGAGATATTGGCACACATTTTCCTGATAATTCTGATGATTTTAAAAATATAGACAGTAAAATATTGTTGAAGAAATCACAGACTCTTCTTCATGATAAGGGATACAGGATTGTAAATATAGATTGTACAATTAATGCCCAACAACCAAAACTGAAACCGTATATACCCTCCATGGAACAGACAATGGCTGATGTTTTAAACATCGGTTGTGATCAGGTTTCGGTAAAAGCTACAACAACTGAAAAGCTCGGTTTTGAAGGGAGTGAAGAAGGTATTTCTGTGAATGCAATTGTATTAATAAAAAAAGGATAAAATGGGAAAAAAGACCCTGGTAATAGGAGCCAGTACAAACCCGGAAAGGTATTCAAATAAAGCTATTCATTCTTTAAGAAAACACGGTCACAGCGTAGTTGCGCTTGCAAAACGAGCCGGTAAAGTGGCAGATGTCGAAATTCAAACAGAATTTCCTGCAAACGAGGAAATTCATACAGTTACAATGTATGTTGGAGCAAAACATCAGCCTGAATATTATAAATCGTTGTTGGAATTAAATCCCGACAGGGTAATTTTTAATCCCGGAGCAGAAAATTTTGAATTATCAGATATGCGCGAAATGAATGGTGTAGAAACCATAGAAGGGTGTACGCTGGTAATGCTTCATACAGACCAATATTAGAAATTTAATTTATCGATATGTTTGTAGAAGTTAGTTCATATGATGAATTTGTAAAGCTAAAAGAAAAAGAGTCCGGATTACTGGCATATTTTTCTACTGATGTCTGTAATGTCTGTAAAGTTTTGAAACCAAAGGTTGAAGAATTAATTCAAACCGAATTTCCCAAAATAAAACTTACTTATATTAAATCTGATAAATTGCCTGAGCTTGCAGCACAAAACAGTGTTTTTGCTGCTCCAACCATTGTCGTCTATTTTGATGGAAGAGAGTACATTCGCAAAAGCAGGGCAATTGGTATTGGTGAGCTAAAACAGGAGATTGAAAGAATTTATAACATGATTTTTTAATCCTGTTGCTGGTCTAATAATTTAACCATATCCAGATTATCCATGTTATTGTGCCTGAATTCACCAAGAACTTTAAATTTTTGTTTTTGATAAAATCTAACGGCTTTTTTGTTACTTAACTGAACACCTCCCCAAAGAATAATTTTTTGTGTTCCCTTTTTAATTAATTCGTTTTCAACAAATAAATACAATTTGGTTCCAACACCTTTTGACTGGTATTTATCAGCAACTGAAGGAGCCAATGTGAAATCCGTTTCTTTGTTGTACTGAATGGAATAATTAGAATATCGTTCTCTGTCTCCTTCAATATATCCTTTAACTACAACTATATAACCAACAATATCATTCATATCAAGACAAATATATGCTCGATAACCTTTGTAATTTTTATTACAAATAAGATCAACCGTTTTGTTATCAAACGGATGCGGGCCAAATCTGCTTCGACTGTTTACAGATAATTGCTCCAAATAGTTTGTTAACGCTTCAGAATCTGAAGGTCTGGCTTTTCTGCAAATCAGATTCATTAAATATCAATTTGTAATGATGAACGATAATTTACTTTAATTCAAACTGAAAGGTTCAGAATAGCTTATCCAAAAGTTGTTCATCGGTTTCATTAGCGATGGTTACTTTCAGTTCAGGATTCTCTTCCATAGCTTTTTTTATTGCAAATCGGGCAGATGGATTTTGTGCCCAGCTTCGACGAGCAATTCCATTATTTACATCCCAGTGCAGCATCATTTTTAATCTTTCCTCAGCTTCCGTAGAACCGTCGATAGTAAGACCAAATCCACCGTTTATAACTTCACCCCAGCCAACACCTCCTCCATTGTGAAGAGAAATCCAGGTTGCTCCACGAAAGCTGTCGCCAACAAAATTTTGCACAGCCATATCAGCTGTGAAAGAAGAGCCATCATAAATATTTGATGTTTCACGGTAAGGTGAATCAGTTCCCGAAACATCATGATGGTCGCGGCCTAAAACAACCGGCGCTGAAATTTCTCCTGTTTTTATAGCATCGTTAAATGCCTGGGCTATTTTTATTCTGCCATTACAATCAGCATATAAAATACGGGCCTGAGAGCCAACAACCAGCTTGTTTTTTCCAGCTTCCTTTATCCAAAGAATATTGTCGTTTAACTGACTTTTAATTTCGTCTGGGGAGGTTTTGGCAATTTCCTGCAAAACACTGGTTGCAATTCTATCAGTAACTTCAAGGTCGTGAGCATCTCCTGAAGTACAAACCCAACGGAAAGGTCCAAATCCATAATCAAAAAACAGTGGCCCCATAATATCCTGAACATAGGATGGATATTTAAATTCCCCATCTGCTTTCAGAATATCAGCATTAGCACGTTTTGATTCCAGTAAAAATGCATTACCATAATCCCAGAAATACATTCCTGTTTTCGTAAGTTTGTTGATGGCATCTACTTGTCTTTGCAATGATAAACTTACCTTTTTCTTAAAAAGTTCTGAATTTTCTACCATCAAATGGTTAGATTCTTCAAAAGATAAACCGGCAGGATAATAGCCACCGGCATAAGGATTATGAAGTGATGTCTGGTCGGAACCAAGGTCAATATCAATTTTTTCTTTCACCAGCTTCTCCCATAAATCAACTATGTTTCCCTGGAATGCGATAGAAACAGCTTCTTTGTTTTTTTGGGCATTTTTAATTCTAATCAGTAATTTATTCAGATCTGTAAATACTTCATCAACCCAACCTTGTTTATGTCTTATTTCTACCACTTTTGGATTAATTTCTGCAACTACACATATCATTCCGGCAATAACCGTTGCTTTAGGCTGGGCACCCGACATCCCTCCTAATCCGCTTGTTACATATATTTTTCCTGCACGGTTTCCTTTCGAATGTAACCTGGCTGCATTTAAAACCGTAATGGTTGTTCCGTGCACAATTCCCTGAGGACCAATATACATGTATGAACCCGCTGTCATTTGTCCATATTGTGAAACACCTAAAGCATTAAACTTTTCATAATCGATTCTTGAAGAATAATTTGGAATTACCATCCCGTTGGTAACCACTACTCTTGGTGCATTTTTATGCGAAGGAAACAAACCCATTGGATGCCCTGAATACATCACCAATGTTTGCTCATCATTCATGTCGGCCAGATATTTCATTGTTAGAAGGTATTGTGCCCAGTTTTGAAATACGGCGCCATTACCACCATATGTAATCAGTTCGTGGGGATGTTGTGCTACTTCCGGATCCAGATTATTTTGGATCATCAGCATGATTGATGCTGCTTGTTTTGAATTTGCAGGATAAGCATCTATTGGCCTTGCAAACATTTTGTAATCAGGTCTGAATCTGTACATGTAAATTCTGCCATATCGCTCCAGTTCATCTTTGAATTCGGAAGCCAGGGTGACATGAAATTTCACAGGGAAATAGCGCAAAGCATTTTTAACAGCAAGCTTTTTTTCTTTTTCTGATAAAACGTCCTTTCGTTTTGGTGCATGATTTACAGACTTGTCAAAAACTTTTGCTTCCGGCAGCTCTTCCGGGATTCCTTCTAAAATTGCTGATTTAAATTCCACACTATTCATAACTTTATCTTTACTTATCTGTTTAAAGATGAAATACAGCGGCAAATTATGACGTTTCCCCGAAAATTGAACTGATTTTTGACATTAAATCGAAATATTTGTAATTGTTATAAAATTGAGGAACTATGAAAAAATTAAGAATTGGATTATTGGCTGTTATTGTTGCAGTTTTGTTTTCGAGTTGTGGTTATAATAAAATGGTAACTATGGACGAACAGGTTACTTCTCAGTGGGCACAGGTAGAAAATGTTTATCAAAGAAGGGCTGATTTGATACCGAATTTGGTGAATACAGTGAAAGGTTATGCAGCCCATGAGCAGGAAACTCTGGAGGGTGTAATCGAAGCTCGTTCAAAAGCCACTTCTGTAAATATTGATCCATCAAAATTAACACCACAAACTATTCAGCAGTTTAATCAGGCCCAGGAAGGTTTATCTTCAGCTTTAAGCCGTTTGATGGTAGTTGTTGAAAGATATCCTGACTTGAAAGCCAATCAGAATTTCATGGATTTGCAGGCACAGTTAGAAGGAACAGAGAACCGAATTGCTGTTGAGCGTAAAAAGTTTAATGATACTACCCAGGCATACAATGCATACATTCGAAAATTTCCTCAGGTAATTTATGCAGGCTGGTTTGGATTTGAAAAGAAAACATATTTTGAAGCCCAGCAAGGAGCTGAAAAAGCTCCGGAAGTACAATTTTAAAAAATAATCCTATGAATATTCAGAATTATTTTACTGAAGAAAATAAGTTGCAGATAACAAACGCAATCAGGGCGGCCGAGTTAAATACCTCAGGTGAAATCAGATTACATATTGAGAAATACTGCAAAGATGATGTATTAGACAGGGCTGCTTACATTTTTGAAAAACTCAAAATGCATAAGACTCAACTTAGGAACGGAGTTCTGTTTTATATGGCACTAGAGGATCACAAGTTTGCAATTTTAGGAGATGCCGGGATTAACCAACAAGTTCCCGATGATTTCTGGGAAGAAATAAAGGAAACTGTTCTTGGTAAATTTAAAGATGGTGAATTGACTGAAGGATTAACAAAAGGAATATTAATGGCTGGCGAACAGCTGAAAAAACATTTTCCTTATCAGGAGGACGATGTAAATGAACTTTCAGACGAAATTTCGTTTGGGAAAAATTAGAGAAAATGAAAAAGATATTGATTATAATAACCACTTTTTTGTGTTTTGGGTATTCCGGATTTGCGCAAATTCCGGAACGACCAAATCCACCAAGGTTAGTAAATGATTTTGCCAATATATTGTCGCAATCTGAAATTGATCAATTGGAAAGTGGATTGGTAAAATTTGATAATGCTACTTCAACTCAAATAGTTGTTGTAACGGTGTCGAGCCTGGAAGGATACGATCCGGCAGATTTTGCATTTACCATTGGAGAAAAGTGGGGAGTAGGACAAAAAGGAAAAGATAATGGACTGATTGTAATGGTAAAGCCAAAACAGGAAAACAGCAGAGGGCAGGTTTTTATTGCCACTGGCTATGGTTTGGAGGGAGTTTTACCTGATGCAGTAATTAATTCAACAGTTGTTGATTATGAAATGATTCCAAGATTTAAGGAGAACGATTATTTTGGGGGTATTGTGGCAGGTATAAACGTAATAATGGATATAACAAAAGGAGAATATACGGCAGAAGAATATAAACAAAATGTTGGTCAAAATAAGGAGGCCGGAATAGTACCGGCTTTGATTATTTTTATTCTAATTTTTGTGTTTATTATGCGCGGAAGAAGAAACCGTTTTTATTCGCCGGGCAGAAGTTTACCATTCTGGTTGGCCATGGGAATGTTATCCGGAAGTAGCCGATCGGGCGGCTCATTTGGTAATTTCTCATCAGGAAGCGGAGGCTTTGGTGGTTTTGGTGGCGGAAGCTTTGGTGGCGGAGGTGCAGGAGGCAGTTGGTAAGCTATTTTATTCCAAAAAAAATATCTGCAAAATTTGAATTACAATTTGCAGGTGTTTTTTATAAATTCATTATAGTCTTTTATTCCTTCTCAAGGAAAATTGTCTGGGCACGGTTCGGACCAACAGAAGCTATTGTTACAGGAATACCCATCTCCTTTTCTATAAAATCAATATAATTATTAAATTCTTCCGGGAATTCGTTTTGATGTCTTATATCAGTCAAATCTGTTTTCCAGCCTGGTAATTCTACATATACAGGTTTTACATCATCATTTAATTCAAAAGGGAAATGTTCAACAGTTTTTCCATCAATTTCATACCCTACACAAATTTTAATTGTCTCAAATTGATCCAGAACATCTGCTTTCATCATAATAAGTTCGGTAACCCCATTGAGCATTACCGAGTATTTTAGTGCGACTAAATCAAGCCATCCACATCTTCTTGGTCTTCCGGTAGTAGAGCCGAATTCATTTCCTGCTCTTCTTAATTCTTCTCCCGTTTCATCATGCAACTCGGTGGGGAAAGGGCCCATGCCAACCCTTGTACAGTATGCTTTGAAAATTCCAAATACCTCACCGATTTTATTTGGTGCAACTCCCATTCCCGTGCAGGCACCTGCACAAATGGTATTAGAGCTTGTAACAAAAGGGTAGGAGCCAAAATCAATGTCCAGCAAAGTTCCCTGAGCTCCTTCAGCCAACACTGATTTCTTTTCCAACATTAATTGATTTACCATGTGCTCGGTGTCAACAATATTGAAAGATTTTAATACTTCAATTCCTTCAAACCAGTCTTTTTCACAATCGTTGAGAATTTGTTTATAATCGTACTGAAAAAAGTCGGTTAACAACAACTTATGACTCTCAATTCTTGTTTTATATTTTTCATCGAAATTATAAAGTAAATCTCCAACTCTTAATCCCTCTCGTCCAATTTTATCTTTGTATGTAGGTCCTATTCCTTTTAATGTTGAACCAATTTTAGATTTTCCTTTTTTTTGTTCTGAAGCAGCATCAAGAATTCGATGAGTTGGCAATATCATATGAGCCTTTTTCGAAATAAAAAGGTTTTTGGAAATATCAACACCAATATTCTTTAACGATTCAATTTCTTTTTTAAAAACGATTGGATCGATAACCACACCATTGCCAATTATGTTAATCTTATTGTCGCGAAATATTCCTGAAGGGATGGTGTGGAGTACATGTTTTATATTGTTAAACTCCAAAGTATGTCCAGCGTTTGGTCCTCCTTGAAATCGGGCTATAACATCATATTTTGGAGTTAATACATCTACAATTTTCCCTTTTCCTTCGTCGCCCCATTGCAGGCCAAGTAAAACATCTACTTTCATGCGTTTGTTTTTTCTTTTCTGAAGTAAATTACTGAAATCGTATGAATTGTTGTCTCTGTTTTGTTTGACACTTTAATCATACTAAAATTTACTTTTTGGTTTTATTTACATACAAAACCGTGAAAACTAATCCTCACAGATCAAATTTTCACGGCTTTTCATTTAAGCATTTAAAATTACAAATATTTTTTGGTTAGTTGCCAAAAAAAGGTCCCTTGTTCAATGGGTTTAAAAAAATAATAAGATTTACAGTTACGGGAAGTTACTTTATATTTTCTCCGTAAATGTATAAAGTATGATGAGACAATTTAAAGTCGTGCTGTGCACATGCGTCTTCAATGATCTCTCTTATTCTCGGATCGTAAAATTCAATAACTTTCCCGTTAGTAGTATCAATTAAATGATCATGTTGCAAGGAAGCAAATGCCTTCTCAAATTGGGCAATGTTCTTACCAAACTGATGTTTTACTACTAACTTACAATCAAGCAGTAAATCGATTGTATTGTACAAAGTAGCTCTACTAACCCTGTAATTATTGTTTTTCATCGATATATACAATGATTCTATATCGAAGTGGCCATCACGATAATAAATTTCCTCAAGGATTGCAAACCTTTCAGGTGTTTTTCTATGTCCATTTTTTTCCAGGTATTCGGTAAACATCTTTTTAACCGTTTCTCTGGTTTTATGGCTATTCATATTTAAACCAATTTAAAATAGGCTGTAAAAATAGGATTTTTTTTTAAAATTCTTTAGAACGATTAAAAATTAATCGTTAAGATTTTCAATTCGCGATACATTTTCAATCCCTTTCAACTTTTTTAGTTGAGAAATTAGATTGTTAAGGTCATCAGTATTGTGAATGTAAAGGTATAAATCGCCCTTAAAAATGCCGTCGTTGGTTTCGAATTGAACAGACCGCATATTAATATTATTCTCATTCGAAATAATATTGGTTACTTTGCTGACGATTCCTAGTTTATCAAAACCTTCAAGAACCAAACGGGTTAAATACGATTGTTTTTTAAATTTTGTCCATTCAGCTGATAAAATTTTATCGCCCTGATTTGAAATGTATTTTGCCAGAACCGTACATTCTGTTTTATGAATTATTACATGGTCGTCGGTACTCAGGTATCCCAGTACTTCATCACCTGGAATCGGATTACAACATTTTGCCATTGAAAACCTTACATTGTCTTGATTTTCTTTCAAAACAAAAGTCTTTTTTCTATCAATAATATTTTTACCTGATTTTACTTTTTCATTTGAAGATGTTTCAATTTCTTCAACCTCGTCTTTTTTCTTGCCACCAAAAGTAATTTTCCAGTATTTAATTAATTTGTTTTCCGATTTTTTACCCAGAATTTTATTCAGATCTCCTAAAACAAGGAAACCCATTCCAACCTCGGAATATAACTGATCTTTATTGTTCAGGTTATAATGTGCAACAATTTTTTTCAGATTGTTTTTTGTGATTTGAACTCCTGAATTTAAAATGGCCGCATCAACAAGAATTTTGCCTTTTTCAATGTGCTTTCTTTTTTCAAGTTTGAATGCATTTTTAATCTTCCCTCTTGCTTTTGCCGATTGTGCAAATTTTAGCCAATCCAATTGTGGAGTTTGATTTTTTGATGTAAGAATTTCGACCTGGTCTCCATTTAGAAGGACATGACTGCTTGGTACCAGTTTCATGTTGATTTTTCCACCTATACATTTATCTCCCAGATCAGTGTGAATCTCATATGCAAAATCAATGATTGTTGATCCCTGAGGAATTGAAATCATATCTCCTTTGGGTGTAAAGACATTGATATCGGTACCGTATAAATTAAGTTTAAAATCGTCAAGGAATTCAAAAGCATCAGAGTCAGGATTCTTGAGATGATCACGAATTCTTTCAATCCAGGTTTCCAATTCGTTTTCATAGGTGCTGATATCTTTGTACCGGTAGTGTGCAGCAAAACCCCGATTTGCAATTTCATCCATGCGTTCGGTTCGAATCTGAACCTCAACCCATTTCCCCTGTGGCCCCATTACCGTAACGTGTAACGATTCATAGCCATTAACTTTAGGAAGGTTAATCCAATCACGTATTCGATCCGGTTTCGGTTTATAAATATCTGTAACTATTGATAATACATCAAAACATTGCCTTTTTTCCGAAATATCAGGTTTGGGTGTTATAACAATTCGAATTGCCAGGATATCGTAAATTTCGTTAAAGCTTACACCTTTTTTCTGCATTTTTTGCCATATAGAATAACTCGTTTTTAATCGGTGCGTAACTTCACAATCAAAATCTTCAGTTTTTAATTTTTCCTTAATCGGTTTTATAAATTCGTTTACCAGATAATTGCGCTTTTCTTCCTGGTTATGAAGAAGGTAGGTAATTCTGTTGTGTTCGTCAGGATGTTTATATTTAAAGCTTAGTTCTTCCAGTTCTGTTTTAATGGTATACAATCCCAGCCGATGTGCAAGAGGTACATATAAAAAGAGGGTTTCACCTGCAATTTTCATTTTTTTATTTGCAGGCATGGAATCAAGGGTTTGCATATTATGAAGACGATCTGCAATTTTAATGAGTACAGCACG
>CAJXZG010000017.1 GCA_913063265.1 uncultured Prolixibacteraceae bacterium
GATGGTTTTTGTGCCATTGTTCTATTTTTTCAGAGGGTGCAAAAGTAAGAATTTATATTAAGACATTTAGTTCTGAGTATTGCGTAATGAGATTTTTTAAATAGAGTTTAAGACAAGTTTAATTGTGATAAAATATCATGTAAATATTCCCGGCAATTGTCATCTCCTTCTTTTGGTGCCCAGTCAGCAAAATTTTTGTCATCGGAAACTGAATATGGACCATCTTTAATTTCGTACACCACTGTGCCGGTTTCCAGCGCTATAATTGTGTGCCAAACCGAGGGCGAAATTTCAACACCATAGTTTTCTTTGTTTTCCAGTATTACATGCTCAACAGGCTTGCCCGCATTATTGAAAAAAACAACAGCCAGTTTTCCTTTTAATAATAAAAATATCTCCCTTTTATCAGGATCTTCATGTTTATGAGGTTGAATGTATGATCCCGGTTCTATTGCATTTAGCATCCTGTTTATAGGATCACTAAAAGTTTTATGATAGTTATGGTTTTTTCTTTTTCTTACTGAGCTTTGCGCTTCAGAAATGATATTATTTAGCTGTGAATTATTAATTATTTCTATCATTTAATATTCAATTTTTTTGATGTCATTGTTCAACTAAACTAATGTTTTTTTGTTTATTCGCACAAGAAAAGATGGAAGTCCGAAGTCAGGAGTCCGAAGAAAAGAAAAAATGGAAGAAATAAAAAAAGAAGGTCGTTACGGAAGAATATACAAACAACTAAGTGAACTGGTTTTAAAAAGCAACAATGCTCAGGCCCGGATGTCAACAATTATTGCTGTTTTACACCATAAAATGGATTACTTTTTCTGGACCGGATTTTATATGATTGAAGATGGCAAAATGACCGTAAATGCTTACCAGGGACCGGTTGCCTGTCAGATACTTGAAAAAGATAAAGGGGTTTGCTGGGCTGCGTTTAACAAAAATGAAACGGTTGTTGTAGAGGATGTGCATGCTTTTCCCGGACATATTGCCTGTGATTCCAGATCTAATTCTGAAATTGTGGTTCCATTCAAAAACAAGATGGGAAAAACCATTGGTGTTTTGGATGTAGATAGTTCAACAAAAGGTTCCTTTTCAGAGACTGATGCAAAATGGCTGGAAAAAATTTTGGAACTCGTCTACCTTTAAGATTGAATAAGATTGATGGGATTGAGTGAGATTGATGGGATTGTGTGAGATTGAATAGGATTGAATAAGATTGAAGAGATTGAATGAGATTGAAATATCAAGATCAATCTTTCTCAATCTTCCATCAATCTTTCTCAATCTTCCATCAATCTTTCTCAATCTTCTCTCCTTACCGCCCCATCGCCTATAATCAGTGATTTAAATTTTAACGAAGGACTTTCAATTAAATCTCCCAAATTAAGGCTTTCCCATTTTTCGTCTATTGCTTTTATGGTTTTATTATCCATTGTTACCACATTTGGCCAGTTGCGTTTAAAATTGTCATTCTTTAAGGTTTTAAAAGTCGAATCCACGAAAATTATTTTTTCCCCGATTTTTACTTTTTTCACCTGAATATCCCGGTCTGGTTCAAGGTTCCCTCCTAAAAGCCACATTAAAGTAAACAAATCATCCAAATCCGCACCTTCATTGAAAAACAGGATAAACTGAAAACCCGAAATTCCCTCAATATTTAATATTTGATCTATTACATTTTCTATATCAAATGCGTCATTCTTTTTTACGCTTAGCAAAAGTGCCGGCAGTTCAATTTCTTTAAATAAATTTTTGTAAGCCGTCACTTCTTCAATATGCAACAACTTGTTGAATTCAATATCCGTTATTTTTTTACGTGTTTTTAAATCTTCCGGAACCTCCTCCGGCAGAGGTTGCGTTAAATCGATTCCCAGTTTTGAGCCAAAGGCAAATTTACTTGAAGAATGATCAAGTACATCCAAAGGACCTTTTGAAAAATGCAAGCTGTAATCCGCATCGAAATTTTCAATAAATGCTTTTGCCAGTTCAGCTGGATTATGAATATCAACTTCGGACTCTGTCACAATCAGAATTTTATTAAACATCATCTGTCCGGCTCCCCATAAAGAGTTCATCACTTTAACAGCCTGCCCGGGAAAACTTTTATCGATTTTTACCACAGTAAAATTATGTGCTACTCCGGCAACAGGCAAAGTCATGTCTTTTAGTTCGGGAACCATTGACATTCTGATTGGAGTCAAAAAAATCCGTTCTGTAGCCAAACCTATGTATGCATCTTCCATAGGTGGAATACCGACAATTGTAGCCGGATACACAGGATTTTTCCGGTGTGTTATACAGGTTACATGAAACTTTGGATACCAATCTGCAAGCGAATAAAATCCTGTATGATCTCCAAACGGCCCTTCCCATATTAAATCCTCTTTTGGATCGACATATCCCTCAATCACAAAATCGGAGTCCTCCGGAACATACAAATCGTTGGTGAGGCATTTGACCAGTTTTACCGGATTTTTCCTGAGAAATCCTGCCAGGATATACTCATCCATGTTTTCCGGCATTGGTGCAGTGGCAGCATAAGTGTATGTCAAATCTCCACCCAATGTGACAGTAACGGGCATTCGTTTACCAAGTTTTTTATATTTCTCAAAATGATTCGCACCTGTTTTATGTTTGTGCCAGTGCATACCAGTTAAAACTTTTTCAAAAACCTGCAAACGATACATTCCAACATTGGGTTGTCCGGTTTCAGGATCGACGGTATGAACACCGGGTAAGGTTATAAATGGTCCACCATCCGCAGGCCAACAGGTTAAAACAGGTAGCTTTCTCAAATCCGGATTTTCCATTCTGATTTCCTGACATCTCCCCTTCCCTTTTACTTTTTGTGGCATCCATCGACTAACATCCTTTAAGGTTGGAAGGAGCTTTAATTTATCCCACAAATTATCTTTAGGAGACATCAAAACTTTAAATAATCCTTCGATTTCTCTTTCAAGTTCATAAACAGAATTTCTGCCAAATGCCAGGGCTATTCTTTTTTCTGAACCAAGGGCGTTTATTAAAAGTGGAAAATCTGTTCCGGTATTTTCAAATAAAATGGCTTTCCCACCATCTTGCTGTTTCGAGATTCGATCTGTAATTTCTGTTATCTCGAGTTGAGGATTAATAAAATCTTTCACCCGAATCAATTCCTTGTTTTTATCTAAAGTTTCAATAAAATCAGCCAATCCCGAAACCTTCATAAATTTTGTTTTTATTCAATACAAAAATAGAAAAACCCTTTTTATTTTGACCAAATCTAAATATAATCGACTTCCTTGATTTTCATTTCGTAAAATTTATCTTTGGATGATTTTTAATTTAATACTAAACTGAATCGAAAAATGACAAATCAAAACAAAAACACGATTAAATTTTACAGCGGGGAAGAAATTCCTGTGGAATTACACAAGGTAAGAATTGTACAAAAACTTTTTTTAAAGCCAATTGAAGAAAGATTTGAAGCAATAGAGAAAGCAGGATATAACACTTTTCTATTAAATACAAAAGATATTTTTCTTGACCAACTAACTGATTCGGGAACCAATGCAATGAGTGATAACCAGGTATCATCTATGCTTCAGGCTGACGATGCTTATGCCGGTTCACAAAGTTTTTACAGGATGGAAGAAGCAGCCCGTGAAGTTTTTGGTAAACATTATGTATTACCGGTTCACCAGGGTCGTGCAGCGGAAAATATTATTTCTCAGGTATTTATAAAAAAAGGACAGGTAATTCCGATGAACTACCACTTTACAACCACCAAAGAACATATGGAAATAAATGGTGGTAAGGTACTTGAAATTTATACAGATGAAGCATTAAAAATAAAAAGTGATGTCAAGTTTAAAGGAAACATCGACATTGATAAACTAAAAGCAGTTTTTGAAGAATATGGCCGTGAAGGTGTAGCTTTTGTTCGTATGGAGGCATCGACAAACCTTATTGGTGGACAACCTTTTTCAATGCAAAACATGAGAGATGTTCGTGCGCTATGCGACCAATACAATACCATGATGGTGCTGGATGCCAGTTTAATTGGGGAAAATGCATACATGATAAAAGAGCGTGAAGAGGAATTTAAAAATGCTGATATCAAAGATATTCTGAATGAAATGTGTGGTTATGCAGAACTTGTTTATTTTTCAAGCAGAAAAGTAAGTTCAACCCGTGGAGGAGGTATATTAACCAACAGCGAAGATTTATATTTAAAAATGCGTGATCTTCTTGTACTTTTCGAAGGATTTTTAACCTACGGAGGTATGTCAGTTCGTGAAATTGAAGCCATGGCAGTTGGATTAAAAGAAACCTGCGACGATACAGTTATCAGCCAGTCTCCTTCATTTATAAAATATGCAGTTGATAATCTGGATGCACTGGGTGTTCCAGTAATAACTCCGGCAGGTGCTTTAGGTTGCCATATTGATGCAAAAGGATTTTTACCACACGTTCCACAAAAAGAGTATCCGGCAGGAGCTTTGGCATCTGCACTTTACCTTGTTTCCGGAATCCGGGGAATGGAAAGAGGTACAATCTCAAGTGTAAGAGATGAAAATGGTGATGATATTCTGGCTGATGTTGAGCTGTTAAGACTTGCATTCCCACGCCGCGTATTTACGCTTTCGCAGACCATGTTTGCTGTTGATCGCGTAAAATGGTTATACGACAATCGCGATTTAGTTGGTGGACTGGAATGGATTCAGGAACCACCACTTTTACGTTTCTTTATGGGTACTCTAAAACCAATTGGCGACTGGCCTCAAAAATTGATTGCCAAGTTTAAAAAAGACTTTGGTGAGTCACTTTAAGAAAGTTAGCATACAGAAGTCGGAAGACCGAAGTCAGAAAATATGTAAAAAGGGAATCGAAATCGATTCCCTTTTTTAACTTTAAAATTTGAACATTTAACTTTAAACTTATGGTCGATTGGAACAAAATACGTAAGGAATTTCCTGTTTGTGAAAAATATGTTTACCTGAATCCGGCAGGTGGTTCACCTGTGTCCAAAAGTGCTGCAATTGAAGGCAAAAGATTTTATGATGAAATGTTGGAATTTGGTGACACATACTGGGAAACCTGGTTGGAAAGGACTGAAAACATAAGACAAAATCTGGCTCAATTTATTGGAGCTGACAAAGAAGAAATAGGATTTACAACCAATACTTCGCATGGTATGAATTTGGTAGCCCAAATGCTTAAAAATAAAGGCGCAATGTTAACCATGCGGGATGAATTTCCTTCCACCACATTTCCATGGTTAAATCAAAATTCGGAGATAAAATTTGTTGAACCGGTTCATCATGCATACCCCATCGGGGAAATTGAAAAAGAACTTACTTCAGATATAAAAATATTGGTAACAAGTTATGTGCAGTATAGTACCGGATTTAGACAAGACCTAGAGAAACTGGGTAAATTATGCAATGAAAGAGGGATAATTTTTGTGGTAAATGCAACCCAGGCACTTGGTATTTTCCCGGTTGATGTAAAAAAGTGTAATATCGATTTTTTAATGTTTACCGGATTAAAATGGGCAACTGCAGGTTATGGAATCGGAGGATTGTATATCAACAAGAAATGGCTGAAACCCGATAAATTTCCATTTGCAGGCTGGCGAAGTGTAAATGAACCCGGGAAAATGGATAATCTTGATTTGGATCTTAAAAATGAAGCATCGGTAATAGAATCCGGATGCCCGCACTTTCCGAATATTTTTGCATTGGGAGGTGCTTTAAACATGTTCAAAACAATTGGTTCTGAAAATGTGGTTGACCGGGTGTTATTCTTAAACCGATTAATCGAAAAAAGAATCCGAGCTTTGGGAATCGATGTAATTGTGCAGGAAAAAGACATCCATCGTTCGGGAATTCTAATTGCAAAAATTTCAAATCCAAAAGAAATTGTGGGCAAGTTAATGGACAGAAATATTATCGTATCTGCACGAGGTGAAGGACTACGAATTTCTGCAAGTATTTTTAATAACGAAGATGATATTGAGAAACTAATTCATGCACTAAAGGAAATTTTGTAATTGACACCATACTATCAATAAATCAACCATGAGAAAAACTTTCACACAAAGGCAAATGATTTAAATCACAGGAGTTCTCTGTTAGCTGAGTAATTACCATAAATAATAAACAATTGTAAGCGATGAAATATTTATTAAGCAATCAGGAAACCCAAAGAATCCGGTTCAGGTTATTAAACCGTGATGATTTTGAAACCTGGCTAAAACTTTTTCAGGAAAAAGAGGTTGCCGGATTTTTGGGATTTGGAAAAATTCCGACTGCTGAATTACAATGTGAAGAATGGTTTAAACTTCAGGAGAAAAGGTATGCAAATGATCTGGGAGGTATGAATGTTTTGATTGAAAAAACTACTAATCGGTTTATTGGCCAATGTGGTTTATTGGTTCAGGAGGTGGATGAAAAAAAAGAGCTGGAAATTGGATATTCTGTTTTACCCTATTTTAGGAATTTGGGATATGCAAGCGAAGCCGCCCAAAAGTGCAGAGATTTTGCTTTTGAAAACAACTTTAGTAATTCTTTAATTTCAATTATACATGTCGAAAATAAACCTTCAGAGAAAGTAGCTGTTAAAAATGGCATGACTAAAACCATACAAACAGTTTATAAAGGAATGCCGGTCAATATATACAGAATCACTAAAAATGAATGGTTGAATTTGAAAAGAATTAATTAATTTAAAAAATCATGCACGAAGCATTTACACTCACCACACCTGCACTTCTGTTCTCGGCAATCTCGTTGATATTACTGGCTTATACCAACCGGTTTATTGCATATACACAAGTAGTTCGAAATTTGCACAAACAATATCTGGAAAGCCCAACAACGGTGCTCAAAGGTCAGATATTTAACCTGCGAAAGCGTCTGTATCTGATAAGAACAATGCAGATCCTGGGGGTTACAAGTTTATTCTTATGTGTAATTACAATGTTTCTGATTTTTATCGGTTCAACTTTAATAGCGGCCTGGATTTTTGGAGCGGCATTAATTTTGTTATGTATTTCACTGGCTTTTTCAATTTGGGAAATTCAAATTTCTGTAAAAGCGTTGGAGTTACATTTAAGTAATATGGAAAACGAATAGGGCTTAATTAACAAACATGCCACAATCTATAAAAATATCACCCGCATTTATACTTCTTATTTCTATTTTAATATTTGGAACTTCTTCCTGCAAGTCAAAACAAATAATAGCGGAGAATAAAGTGTCCATGCAGGATAACAGCAAAACATCATTGGATTGGGCTGGCACTTACCTGGGTATTTTACCCTGTGCCAATTGTGAAGGATTAAAAACAATGCTTACGCTTAAAAATGATTTGAGTTATACTTCGCAAACAATGTACCTTGGTAAAAGTGATTCAATATTTCATGAGTCGGGTTCATTTGAATGGTCAAAGGATGGTGGTTCAGTCATACTAAAAAACACAAACCAACAACAATATAAAGTTGGCGAAAATCTACTTTTTCATCTCGATAAAAATGGAAAACAAATAACCGGCAATCTGGCAGAAAAATATATTCTTAATAAGGAAAACAAAAGGTTAACAGGAAAATACTGGAAACTTGTTGAATTGAATGGGATAAAAATTACAGAAGTAAACCGTGCACCATTTATTCAGTTTAATACAGAAAAAGGAGTAAATGGTAATAACAGTTGTAACTCTTTTCAGGGAAGCTATGAATTGTCAGAAGAAAACAAAATCACCTTTTCTCCTTTAGCGACCACCCGTATGGCATGCATTGGTAATAATGTTGAGTCTGGTTTTATGAAAGTTCTTGAACAAACCAAAAAGATTACTTACACAGAAAATGAATTAGTATTTTTGGATGAGTCGGAGAATAAAATTGCGGTTTTTCTATTCGATTATTTTAAAAACTAACCTATAATTTTCACTCACCCTCGTTAAAATAAAAATATCTTATCATACATCTATACCCTGTACTTTCCGGATTTTTTTTATCGCTGATTCTGATTTGCAAGGTATGTTTTCGATTTTTCAAACCAGATTCCAGAGTGTAATACCAGGGCAAATAAAGTGTTTTACTCCAGGGTGTAAACAAATCGACTTTTTTCCAATCACTTTCATCAACACTGTATTCAATAATTCCGGCATCTGGTCCGGCTGCAACCGCAATGCCTACAGCGTTACCTTTAAAAGGAAATCTTAAAACTTTTGCAGGATATTTACCAATCAGCATGGGTACGTCAACATAATTCTGCCTTGTTTTTATTTCATTATAGGGATTCCAGTTTTTTTCGTATTTCCATCCTTTGATGGGTTTGGGTGGATTTACTTCTTTCAGAACCCCTTTTGAATATGGGTATTCATCGAGTGGTTCGGGCATTTTAAATACCTTATATTCTTCACTTTTGTTATGGTCTTTTTGTTCAAACTTCAGAAATTGTTTTATCGATTGATAATAAATATTTTGCCCAAATGGAGAAGGGTGTAAATCTTTAAAATCATTTTCCCACGTAAATTCACCTGCACCAATTCTTTCAGTAACTTCTTTTGCAAGATTAATTGTTGAAACAGAATAGTATTTGGCAATATTTTCATGCAACTCAATTACCGGAGGAATCTCTCCTTTTCTGTAAGCTTTTATTTTTTGGGGATCAGCAAAGTGCATCATCACAATATCGCAATCTTTATTTTCCCTTTTTGCATGCCTGATAATTCCTTCCATTGCACGGACGATTTCAGTTTCAGATCTGTTATTTGTTTCATCATTAACCGCTGCTTCAACAAATACTAAATCCACATCACCATTTTTTAAAACATCTCTTTCAAACCGAAACGCTCCTGGTGTTGAGCCCATTGAAGGAATACCGGCATTTATAAAATCAAACTTTGTTTCGGGAAATTGCGTTTGCAAATAATTACAGACCGAATCGCACCACCCCGGATTAAAAGTAATTGATCCTCCGAGAAAAGCAACTCTGCCTGTTTTCAGATTTTCGAATTTTGAAAATGATGATTTTAAATCATTGCGGTGATCATGAAATTTTTCAGAATTCAGTTTTTGTGCAAACAATCCTGAGTTGACAAAAATTAAAATAAAAAGAATTATAATCGATTTCTTCATTTCAGTCTATTTAGATTATTGATACCACTCCGTTTTAGTTTCCACTTCACCCCTGCCGGTTGATGGATAGTCAAGAGCAATTTCGCCAACATAAAAGAATCCTAACAATTTCTGAGTTGGCCCAATTTCAAAAATTTCGTTTAGCAGGGGGAAAAAATGCGGTGTTGCCCAAAACGCTCCCAGTCCCAGGGTTGTTGCTGTTAACCACATATTTTGAACTGCCATTGATACGGCAGCAATTTCTTCCCATTCCGGAATTCGCTGAGCAATATCGCGTTGAAAGACAATAACTATCAAAACCGGAACATTTTCTAATGCTGTTTTTAGTTTTTCAGCTTTTTGTGGATTTATAGCTTTGCCTTCAGCAATTTTCTTTTGGAGCAAATTAAAAACCTCGCTTGCCAGCTTATTTTTCGATTTACCCCGGTAAACTTTAAACCTCCAGGGTTCTGTGTTTTTATGAGTGGGCGCCCAGTTGGCATTTTCCAGAAGCTGATGAATTACTTCCTCCGGTAATTCTTTTTTTGAAAGAAATTTTGGTGGAGTTGCCCTGCGTTTTTTTATAATTTCATTGATATTTAAATCCATTTTCTTATACACTTATTTGGTAAAAGTATTTGTTGATTTTTGTATTGATTTTACAAAAGATAAATATACAAAACTTTAAAATCTTTAGATTCTGCATAAAAGACACAAAAAACGGCAACTTAAAAAATTGCCGTCTTTAATCGTGTATTTTGAAACGCTACTTCTCGTAGCCCAGAATTTTAAACATATCTGCTGCCGATTGTTCATTTCGGTATACATAATCGACAATGTTGCCTTTATCGTCGCGATCGATGATAACATGTTTTGGAGAAGGAATTAAGCAGTGTTTAATTCCACCATATCCACTAATTGAATCCTGGTAAGCTCCTGTATGAAAAAATCCCAGATACAAGGGTTCTTTATCATCTTCTTCATAAGCAGGCATTAAAACCTCCTGATTAAAATCTTCAGAGTTATAATAGTCGGAATGATCGCAGCTGATTCCACCAATATTCACTCTTTTATATTCATTGTTCCATTTATTGATTGGTAACAAAATAAACTTTTCAAATATCGACCAGGCATCCGGGATGGTATTCATTAAACTGTTGTTAATGATATACCAGCTTTCTGTATCGTTTTGTTGTTTTTGCTCCAGTACCTCAAAAATAATAGCACCACTTTCACCCACTGTATATTTACCAAACTCAGTATAAATATTTGGTTCCGGAAGTTTTTCATTGGTGCATGTTTCCTTGATATTCGATATGATCTCATTGATCATGTACTCGTAATTATATTCAAATCCCAGGTGATTTCTAATGGGAAATCCACCCCCCAGATTAAAAGAATCGAGTGATTCACATTGTTTTTTTAAATCGACATAAAGTTTTAATGCTCTTTGAAATTCGCCCCAATAATATAAACTGTCTTTTATTCCTGAGTCAACAAAAAAATGGAGCATTTTTAACTCAATATTCTCTTTGCCTTCAATACTGTCTTTGTAAAAATCAAGTATTTTTGTGTTTCTAATTCCTAAACGTGAAGTATAATAAGCCGATTGTGATTCCTCATTAATCGCCATTCTTATACCTATTTTTATTTTCATATCTCCCGACAGCTTTTCAATACGTTTTAATTCATTAATACTATCAAGAACAATGATATTGTTTTTAAATCCTATTTGCTGAAGATTCAGGATTTTTTCGAGGTATTCATCAGTTTTGTAACCGTTATGTACGATTACACGGTTTTTATCAATCTTTTTATCATGAAATAAATTCAGAATTAAATCGATATCATACGCAGAGGATGTTTCAAGGTTTACATTGTGTTTTAAGGCCTCGGTAATTACATGAGAAAAGTGGTTACATTTGGTACAATAACAATAAAAATACTTGCCTTTATAGTTATTCTTTTTTATGGCTTTGTTAAACAAGTTGCGTGCCTTTTTTATTTGATCCCCGATCTTTGGAAGATAAATAAAACGGAATGGTGTGCCGTACTTTTTAATCAGATGTTTTAAAGAGATGCCATGAAAAGTCAGAGAATCACCTCTTAAATCCAAACCTTCCTGCGGGAAATAATAGGTTTGTTCGATCAAATCAAAATAGGTGTTTTTCATTTACGTATGCATAAAAAATTGACAGTATTTTATTTTTGACAAATTAAACCATTTTTCTCAAATAATTACACATCAAATAATACAGAGCAAGAAAGCGATAGATAAATTTCCTGTTAGCCGGATTACAAGGTAGTATTTTTTCAAATTTTTAATAAAATTAAGTGGATGTCAAGTAAAAGGATTTTTTTGCCGAATTAATTCTGTCAAGATTTTTCAACAAAAAATGTTTAATTTGCTTATTAAATTCAGTTTGCAGAAAATGTATTAATTTGAATTATCCAAATGTTATTTTAAAGCAAAAGTAAAATGAGTAAAGTTCTTATTATTGGAGCCGGTGGAGTTGGTCGCGTGGTTGCCAGCAAATGTGCTGATAATCCTGAAGTTTTTTCAGAAATATTACTGGCCAGTCGAACAGTTTCGAAATGTGAGGTAATTGCACGTGAAGTTGGAAAAGGAAGAATCCAAACGGCCCATGTAAATGCCGATAATGTCCCTGAGGTTGTTGAATTGATTAACAAATTTAAGCCTGAACTGGTAATCAATGTAGCTTTACCATACCAGGATTTGCCCATAATGGATGCCTGCCTTGAAACCGGAGTACATTATTTGGATACAGCTAATTACGAACCCAAAGATGAAGCTAAATTTGAATACAGCTGGCAATGGGCTTATCACGACAAGTTTAAAGAAAAAGGAATTATGGCCGTTTTAGGTTGTGGTTTTGATCCGGGAGTAACAAGCATTTATACAGCACATGCAGCAAAACACCATTTCGATGAAGTTCAATACCTCGATATTGTCGATTGTAATGGCGGAGACCATGGAAAAGCGTTTGCTACCAATTTTAATCCCGAAATAAATATTCGTGAGATCACTCAAAATGGACGCTACTGGGAAAATGGAGAATGGGTTGAAACCAAACCTTTTGAAATAAAAAAATCACTTACATATCCGGGAATCGGACCACGCAACTCTTATGTTTTGTACCATGAAGAACTGGAATCCCTGGTAAAAAACTTCCCAACAATAAAACGTGCACGTTTTTGGATGACTTTTGGCGACGAATACCTAACCCATCTGAGGGTGATACAGAATATTGGCATGTCGAGAATCGACCCCGTAAAATATAAAGGAGTTGATGTTATTCCACTGGAATTTCTCAAGGCAGTTTTACCAAATCCCGGAGATTTGGGTGAGAATTATACAGGAGAAACCTCAATTGGCTGCCGGATAAAAGGAATTAAAGATGGTAAGGAAAAAACATATTACGTCTGGAATAATTGTAGTCACCAGGTTGCATTTGATGAAACCGGAACACAGGGAGTTTCATATACAACGGGAGTACCGGCAATGTTAGGTGCGATGATGGTACTAACAGGTAAATGGCAGGGCAAAGGAGTATTTAATGTTGAAGAATTTGACCCGGATCCGTTCATGGAACAAATTGGCAAACATGGCCTGCCCTGGAATGAAAAAATAAATATTGATTTAGAAGTTTAATATTTTTGAAAGCTTTGTAAAAGATAATTACAAAGCTTTTTAGTTTAAAATTACATCCATTGGACTATTTAAAAATTCCGTCACCTGCTTTTGTATTGGAAGAAAAACTGTTACGAAAAAACCTTGAGTTAATCCACAAAGTTCAAAAAGATGCAGGTATAGAAATAATTCTAGCTTTTAAAGGTTTTGCCATGTGGAGTGCCTTCCCCCTGGTTCGAAAATATTTAAGCGGAGCCACAGCAAGTTCGCTTTTTGAAGCCCGGCTTTGTTTCGAAGAAATGAAAACGCTTGCACATACTTATTCCCCGGTTTATTTTGAAAACGAATTTGAAGAGTTAATGAAATATAGTAGTCATATTGTGTTTAATTCTTTAAATCAGTTTGAGAAATTTTATAACAAAACGAAGAAAGCAAATCATCGGATATCGTGCGGATTACGAGTAAATCCTGAATACTCTGATGTTGGGACAGATTTGTATAATCCAAGTTCTCCGGGCTCAAGGCTTGGTGTTGGGAGTGAAGAAATCCCAAAAAAATTGCCCGAAGGAATTGAAGGTATTCATTTTCATGTATTATGCGAATCAGATTCTTATAGCCTTGAAAAAGTGCTTCAAAACCTCGAAGCTAAATATGAAAAATATCTTCATCAGGTTAAATGGGTAAATATGGGAGGTGGCCATTTAATGACAAGAAAAGGTTACAATCACCAGCACTTAATAAAGCTCTTAAAAGATTTTAAAAAGAAATATAATGTAAAAGTGATTCTGGAACCGGGAAGTGCCGTTGCCTGGGAAACCGGAGTTCTCGTTTCAACCGTTAAGGATATTGTGAATCACAATGGAGTTAAAACTGCAATACTGGATGTTTCATTTACTGCACACATGCCCGACACGCTAGAAATGCCTTATCGTCCAAAAATTATCGGAGCAAATAATCCTAATGAAAAAAGTAAACATCTGTACCGACTCGGTGGAGTAAGTTGCCTTGCCGGGGATTTTATGGAAGCCTATGATTTTGGCAAAGAACTGAAGGTAGGTGAAAAGGTAATTTTTCTAGACATGATACATTACACTATGGTTAAAACCACTATGTTTAACGGTGTAAATCATCCGTATATCGCCATTTGGAAAGAAAACAATCACTTGCAGATTATTCGAAAGTTTAATTACGAAGATTTTAAAGGAAGACTTTCTTAACCAGTTGAATTATTTCTACCGGATTTAATAAATCAAAACCTAATATGAATTAAACCATGAAAAAACTATTTCTACTATTTCTGATTACCATAAGTTCAACCTCCATTTTCTCGCAATCGCAAACTAACGAACGAGCCAGGTGGTTTACGGATTCCCGTTTTGGAATGTTTATTCACTGGGGCGTTTACAGCGGTGCTGAAGGGTATTGGAAAGGAGAAAAGTTAAGAAATGACAACGATTATGCTGAATGGATTTATTACCGAAATCGGATCGGTAAAGAAGAATACCTGGAATTGCTTGAACGTTTTAACTGGGATGACATCAATCCGGAAGATTGGGTGCTTTTAGCCAAGAAATCGGGAATGAAATATGTTACTTTGACCGCAAAACATCATGACGGTTTTGGACTCTGGGACAGTAACATTGGAAATTATGATTTGGGTAATTACACCCAACCTAAAAGAGACATTGTTAAGGAACTGGCTGATGCCTGTAAAAAACACGGATTAAAACTGGGCCTGTATTATTCACACTGGGTAGATTGGGAACATGAGTTCGGCTGGGATCATACCCGTGAGATTTACAAGATTACACCCGAACAATACGACCAATACTGGCAGGAAAAAGTAATTCCTCAGATGCGGGAACTTTTAACCAATTACGGCGAAATCGGAATGATTTGGTTCGATATGTGGATTCATCATTCAAAAACCATAGTTACCAAAAAACAACTGTTGCAATTAAAAAGTCTAATCCGGGAACTACAACCTAATTGTCTTGTAAATTCACGTCTTGGACTTTCAATTGAAGAAGATCCGGATATTGATTTTAAAACGCTTGGCGATAACCAGTTGGGAAGTAAAAAAGAAGATTTTCCATGGCAATCTCCTGCAACTGTGGCTCACTCCTGGGGATTTCATTCAACAGATTCTGAATGGAAATCGACAACTACCCTACTAAAATCTTTAATTAACAATGTTAGCTTAAACGGGAATTTTATGTTGAACATTGGACCACGCGCTGATGGAACCGTTCCATATGAGATATCTGAAAGAATGATAGAAATGGGTAAATGGCTGCAAGTAAACGGAGAATCGATTTATGGTGCGGAAGCTTTTGATTTGGATAAAAACCAACACGACTGGGGCAGAATTACTTCAAAAAATGAAGATGGTGCATTCAAAGTTTTCCTTCATGTGTACAACTGGCCATTGAATAAAAAGTTGAATCTAACAGGAATCTCAGAGAAACCCCAAAAAGTTTATATTATATCTGACAAACAAAAAACAACATTAACTTTTAATCATTCCGGACCATTTACAGAAATTCAACTTCCTGCACTACAACCCGATCCGTATATCCCGGTTGTGGTTGCTGAATACAGCAAGAAACCCCAAATCATTGAAAATTTAGTTGCAAAAACAGTTGACAAAGGCTATTCTTTAACCCCAAAAAATCTCCTTGGAAATAATGACCAACTTGAGGTAAAAAGAAAAAGCTATAAAGGAACCACTCCTGAACATATAACTGTAAATAAAACAACAAATCTTAAATGGAAAATTTATGTTGATACCCCGGGAGAGAAAAGTCTTGATATCTCATACAGTTGTCAAAATAAAGAAAGTTTAGTAAACCTTAGGATTAAAACGGCTAATTCAGAATTAACACACAGTACCAAACCTACGGGAAAAACAATTGGTGAACCAAATCAGGATTGGGTAATAGATAATTTCAAATCTTTCAATTTGGGTAACATTGAATTCACCCAAACTGGTGTTTATGTAATAGATTTGAATATTGAGATAGTTGAATCAGGAGAGGTTAAATTTCAATGGATTTGGATTGAATGAGAGTTTTTATAACAAATGTTCTGGTACATTGAAGTTAAATCCCTTTAATTCAAATGAATAAATTAACTCTGGGGGATGATGAAAAAATTGTGAATTAAAATTGTATCTATATAAAGATGCACATTCTTTGAATTTTCCAGGCTAATTTTTAGACACTTACTTTTTAACAATTGTTGATAACTCCGGTTGAAATGTTGTGCATTTAAATGGTTTTAAAAATTTGACAATTGGCAGTTTGTGTGACTATATTTGTTTCATCAGGTGAGCCATAAAAGGCTGCTCGGAAAGTGTAAGAAAGCGAAAAGTTACTTAGTTGAAACCGGAAACTTTCTTTCCAACCTTCGGGATGGTACACAGAAAGAGCCGAAGTTTGAATCAGGCCTTCTGGAGGGTCAAAGTTCAGGCAATCATCTGAAAGAAAATCCAGAAGTTCTTTCAAGATTGGGTCTCAGGCAGGAAGCAAATGGCATTGCCAAGCTGCAAACTGCACGGAATTTAAGGGAAACCTCAAAATACCGATAGAAACACATATTCAGCAATGAATATGCAAAGTATACTGAAGACACTTCGTTCAGGAAGGTAAGCGCGAATACCGAAAGGACTACCGGAAAGTTTAAACCGTAGAAAGTTTAAACCGAAAGGTAATGGGCAGAAAAATCCGAAAGGACAAGTAAGCCGGTCGTAATAACCGTAGCCTGGCGCCCGGGGTAACCTCGGTTGCTTCGAGTGAATGGGAACTAATTGTTAAAGATTAGTTCCCATTTGTGTATTATAGAAGCACATAATCAATCCTAATTCCATTCAAATTCCAATTTTCTCAAAAAGGAGTCTAGATAAGCCTGCTTATTTAGTTTCATTTTAAATGAGTAGAAAAATTAGAATTTCTTAGAATTTTAGGGTTACTTTTTGATTTTTATAAGAATATATAGGAAAGGAAGGACGCTTTTCCCTAATTATTAAATCAATTATTACTTAGAAAGAAATTAAGGAGACTTTAGGTCTCCTTTTTCATTTCATAACTTTTTAGCTATTCTTTATTCTTTTTACATTCTTTCCGGCATTTCAATTCCCAAAAGATTCATTCCCTTTTTAACGACCTCAGCAACTGTGGCTGATAACATCAACCTGAAATTTAGCTGGTCCTTATTTTGCTCACCAAGAATACTGTGTTCATGATAAAACTGGTTAAACTCTTTTACCAAATCATAACAGAAATTTGCAATTACGGCAGGACTATAGTTTTCACCCGCCTCTTTTACTATTCCGGGAAACAAAGCAATTCGTTTTAACAAATCCTTTTCTTTTACTGAAAGTGATTCTAATTTAGCATTTACATCAATTTCCAGATTATTTTCTCCGGCTTTTCTTAATACCGATTTTATACGGGCATAAGTGTATTGGATAAAAGGCCCTGTATTTCCATTAAAATCAATAGATTCCTCAGGATTAAACATCATATTTTTACGAGGATCTACCTTCAGCATAAAATACTTCAGAGCTCCCAATGCAATCATTCTAAAAGTATCTTCTGCCTCATCATTTGTCAAAGAATCCAACTTGCCTAACTCTTCTGACATGTCACGTGCTACTTGAATCATCTCTTCAACCAAATCATCGGCATCAACAACTTTTCCTTCTCTTGATTTCATTTTTCCTGAGGGAAGTTCAACCATCCCATAAGAAAAATGATACAAATCTTTTCCCCATTCAAAACCCAACTTATCAAGCAATATCGATAAAATCTGAAAATGATAATTTTGCTCATTTCCTACAACATATACCATTTTATCGATATTGAAATCTTTATACCTAAGTTTTGCAGTTCCAATATCCTGAGTCATATAAACCGACGTACCATCGCTACGAAGTAACAATTTCTCATCCAATCCTTCATTTGTTAGATCTGCCCAAACTGAATTGTCATCTCTTTGATAAAAGATTTTCTCATTTAAACCTCTCAAAACCTCTTCTTTTCCAACTAGGTAAGTGTCTGACTCATAATATATTTTATCGAAATCTACACCTAGTTTTTTATATGTTTCATCAAATCCTGTGTAAACCCATTGATTCATTGTTTTCCAAAGATTTACAGTTTCATCATCATTGGCCTCCCATTTACGTAACAATTCACGAGCCGCCAATATCGAAGGAGCATTATTTTCGGCCTCTTCTTTTGAGTAATCCTTTGCAATTAATTCTTCAACTTCCGATTTATATTTTTTGTCAAATTCAACATAACACTCTCCTACCAAATGGTCACCTTTTATTCCTGAGTTTTGAGGAGTTTTGCCTTTTCCCCATTGCTGCCAGGCATACATTGATTTACAAATATGAATTCCCCTGTCGTTTACAATATTGGTCTTTAAAACTTTATTTCCATTAGCTTTTAATATTTCAGAAATGGAAAATCCAAGCAAATTGTTTCGAATATGTCCTAAATGAAGAGGTTTATTTGTATTTGGTGAAGAATATTCAACCATTACCGTTTTGGAGTTTTCATTAGTAGAAATAAATCCAAAATTGTCATCTGAATAGGATGAAATTAGATTTTTTAACCAATAATCATTTCCAATTTTCAAATTCAGAAATCCTTTAACAACGTCAAAAGAATCTACCTGCTCTATTTTGTTTAAAATAAAGTTTCCTATTTCCTTTCCTGTTTCTTCGGGCGATTTTTTTGAAAACCTTAAAAACGGAAATACTACAACTGTTATATCACCGTCCTGATCCTTACGGGTATTTTGTATTTGAATTTGTTTATCCTCAGGAATTAAATCATAAAGTTCCGCTAAAGCATTTTTTGTTGCCTGATGTATAATTTTGTCAATCTTCATTTTCGCTGTTTTTAAGAAAACGCAAAGATAATATTTTCAGGTTTGCCAACATCAAGCACAAAAAAAAGCTCCACCAACGGCAGAGCTTTTTAACTTATTTTTTTTCAATATTACTTTTTAATCTTTGCTACTTCCCATTCTACTCTTCGGTTCTTCTTCCTGTTATCCTCTGATGTATTTGGAACAGCAGGTTTTGTTTCGCCATAATTATGAGAACCGATGTAAGCATTATTTACTCCTTTTGAAAGCAAGTATTTAATTACAGACTGAGCTCGCCTTTCTGAAAGTTCCATATTATATTTCTCAGAACCTACATCACAGGCATGCCCACCTACTACAATATTAAATTCCTTACTTGACATCAATTTATCAACCAGTTTATCCAACTCAGCTTCTCCTTCAGGTTTTAAATCTGCCTTATCAAAATCGAAATAAATGGTAGGCACAATAATATCCTGCCACTCAGGACAACCATTATTTGCAATAGTTCCTTTTTCATTCGGGCACTTATCCTCACAATCGATAACACCATCACCGTCCGAATCCAGTGGACAGCCATCTGCATCAACAGGACAACCTTTTGGTGTATCCGGACATTTATCTTTTGTATCAGGCACACCATCGTTATCGGAATCAGGACATCCATTAAACTTAGCTAATCCAGCTATATTTGGACAATCATCATCTTTGTCAGGAATTCCATCACCATCAGTATCAGGGCATCCATTATAATTTGCGTCTCCTGCCTGATCGGGACAATCGTCCTTATAGTCCGGGATACCATCACCATCACGGTCAAGCGGACAGCCCTCTTCATCAACAGCCACGCCCGGAGGTGTGTTTGGACATTTGTCTTTTTTATCAGGTACTCCATCCGCATCAGTATCTTTGGCTTTACCAAATGAGAATTCAACAATGGCAGTTAATTTAATCATATCATCGGTCACTGTAACCATTGATGGATATGTTTCTCCTGCAATGTATCCTCTTCGGGTTCCTTCTATTCCATTGGTATAACCACCTTCAATAAATAATGAAGTATTCTCACTGATAGGGAATTTGAATCCAATACCTGCATTCCAGGCAAATCCATCTGACTGGTTATCCCATAACATTCCGCCACCTCCGTAAATATAAGGTTGAACGGCAGCATCTTCCTTAAAAATATATCCATTATACAGCTTATACCTCAGATTAAGGTAAACATTTTGAAAATCCACACCGCCTGATTCGTAACCACCATTAGAGTTTATTCTAATATCAAATGACGGATTTAAGTATCTGCTAACATAAAATTCGTGAGCTAATCCTCCAACCTTTCCCTTATTCAGGTTAAAGTAGGATCCGGGGCCTAATCCTATTCCCCATTTACTATCTGCATTTTGGGAATGCGCCAACCCGTATACAGCAAACAGCATCATTAAAATGATTGTAATTTTTCTCATAATTTAAAGGTTTTACTTTCTATAAATAAGTTTAACATATTCATCCGGTTATCATAACTATTCCAGTTAATTCAAAAATAATCCTATTATATTAACCATCTTTTGTTAATTACTATTTTTTAAGAGTAAAATCATACGATTTATCAACTATTTGGAACCTTAAAGAAGTCTTTCAGGTATCAGTTTAATAATTTTTGTTGATAACTTTTTCTAATATTCTTATCAAACATAAAGCAGTTTTATTTTTCATTTTCCTATCCAAAACTTCACAATAACCTATAAGACAGGAATTTAGAGCAAATTCCCATGCTATTTAAGGTATAGATTCAAATATTGTGTTTTTAAAATACTAATCATAAAAATCTAAAATGATATAAAACTACAGCATTTAACGGTTTTCAATTAATTTAGATATTTCTATATATAGGATTAAACTGGCGTATTTAATAAATAATAACAGAACAAATTATTGTACAAATATCAGTTAGAAATTAAGGTTACCGGACAAATTTAAATCCACGAAAAAAGCCCTGCTTTCGCAGAGCTTTTTTTCGTAACATTATTATTTAGTACTTTCTATTTTTTTACTTTAGAAACTTCCCATTCTACCCTACGGTTCTTCTTCCTGTTCTCCTCTGAAGTATTCGGAACTGCTGGTTTTGTTTCTCCATAATTATGTGAACCAATATACGCATTATTCACACCTTTCGATAATAAGTATTTCACAACAGCCTGTGCACGTTTTTCTGACAATTCCATATTGTATTTTTCTGTTCCCAGACTACATGCATGACCTCCAACTACAATATTAAATTCTTTACTTGCACTTAAAGTTTGTACCAGTTTATCCAACTCAGTTTTAGTTTCTGGTCTTAGCTCAGCTTTATCCAAGTCAAAATACAAGGTTGGAATTACAACATCTACCCAATCAGGACATCCGTCATTTTCTTTTGAACCGGCTTCATTTGGACACTTGTCTTCGCAATCAATTACACCATCACCATCTGAATCCAGTGGGCATCCATCTGCATCAACAGGGCATCCTTTTGGTGTGTCAGGACATTTATCTTTGTGATCAGGAACTCCGTCACCATCAGTGTCAGGACAACCATTAAATTTAGCTAAACCTGCAACATTCGGACACTCATCATCTTTATCCGGAATTCCATCACCATCAGTGTCAGGACATCCATTGAATTTAGCATCTCCCGGCTCATCAGGACAATCATCTTTATAATCCGGCACTCCGTCGCCATCTCTATCAAGCGGACAACCTTTCTCATCAACTGCAACTCCCGGAGGTGTTCCCGGACACTCATCTTTTTTATCCGGTACGCCGTCACCATCTTCATCTTTTGCTTTACCAAAGGCAAATTCAATGATGGTAGTTAATTTCATTAATTCATCAGTTACAGTAACTTCTCCATACGGAGGTAATGTACCTGCTCTTTTTCCTTCAATTCCCGGATTATATCCCCACTCAACAAACAATGAAGTGTTTTCACCCACCGGAAATTTTAATCCCGCTCCTGCATTCCAGGTGAAACCTTCTGCCTGATTATCCCACAACATTCCTCCACCAGCTACAATATAGGGTTGAATAGCGGCATCTTCCTTAAAAATATAACCATTATAAAGCTTGTAACGGACATTCAAATAAGCATTTTGAAAATCCACTCCACCTTCTTCATATCCACCATTGGAGTTTAATCTTAGGTCAAATGATGGATTCAGATAACGGCTAATGTAAAATTCGTGAGCAAATCCTAACTCACCTTTATTGTTATTGTGATAAACTCCGGGGCCTAATCCTATTCCCCATTTGCTATCAGCATTTTGTGCAAATGTCATCCCATATGCACCAAGCAATACAACTAAAATAAAAGTAATTTTTCTCATAATTTAAAGGTTTTATTTCTATAAATAAGTTTAGAATATATTTTTAATTTTCATAAATCTTCAACAGTAATAAAGTTCACTTTCTAAAACTGAAATTTCTAATTTACAGTTTTTTTGTCATATTCCTCCAATTTATCAAATCTGCTTACCTCACGTTACATTAGTTGCCACATACCATTAAAATATTCATCATGTTCTTTAAAGAAAATGTCCGGCATATTAGTCATTCACAAACAAAAAGGTGACGTAAACAGATTCCTGGTTTACATATACGTCTAATGTACAAATATAAGAATTAGTTTTAAGAAGAGTTTATCTATACCATTTAACTATAAAAAAAATTGAAATGAAGGTAAAAAATTTATAAAGCCTTATTACTGTTTAAAATTGATTGATTACTTGCATACTGAAACAAACTATATTGTACTGACCGGAAGTTGCACAATCACTTGAAACGATTTATCAAATTCATCCATAATTTTACCAATAAAATAGCTAAGTTTTGTCCAATAAAAAAAGCCCTGCTTTCGCAGAGCTTTCTTTCGTAACATTATTATTTAGTACTTTCTATTTTTTTACTTTAGAAACTTCCCATTCTACCCTACGGTTCTTCTTCCTGTTCTCCTCTGAAGTATTCGGAACTGCTGGTTTTGTTTCTCCATAATTATGTGAACCAATATACGCATTATTCACACCTTTCGATAATAAGTATTTCACAACAGCCTGTGCACGTTTTTCTGACAATTCCATATTGTATTTTTCTGTTCCCAGACTACATGCATGACCTCCAACTACAATATTAAATTCTTTACTTGCACTTAAAGTTTGTACCAGTTTATCCAACTCAGTTTTAGTTTCTGGTCTTAGCTCAGCTTTATCCAAGTCAAAATACAAGGTTGGAATTACAACATCTACCCAATCAGGACATCCGTCATTTTCTTTTGAACCGGCTTCATTTGGACACTTGTCTTCGCAATCAATTACACCATCACCATCTGAATCCAGTGGGCATCCATCTGCATCAACAGGGCATCCTTTTGGTGTGTCAGGACATTTATCTTTGTGATCAGGAACTCCGTCACCATCAGTGTCAGGACAACCATTAAATTTAGCTAAACCTGCAACATTCGGACACTCATCATCTTTATCCGGAATTCCATCACCATCAGTGTCAGGACATCCATTGAATTTAGCATCTCCCGGCTCATCAGGACAATCATCTTTATAATCCGGCACTCCGTCGCCATCTCTATCAAGCGGACAACCTTTCTCATCAACTGCAACTCCCGGAGGTGTTCCCGGGCACTCATCTTTTTTATCCGGTACGCCGTCACCATCTTCATCTTTTGCCTTACCAAAGGCAAATTCAATGATGGTAGTTAATTTAATCATATCATCTGTGGTTGTAACCTGAAATGGAGGTGAAGTAGCACTTCCATTTGCCCAACCTGATCTTGTACCTTCAATACCACTGGTATATGCACCTTCAACAAACAAAGAAGTATTTTCGCCAATAGGGAATTTAAAACCTAAACCCGCATCCCAGGCAAATCCTTCAGCATTATTATCCCACATCATACCACCACCACCTAAGATATATGGTTGTACAGCAGCATCTTCCTTAAAGATGTAACCATTGTACAATTTGTACCTTATATTCAGGTTAATATTTTGAAAATCTACACCGCCTTCTTCGTAACCTCCATTTGAATTTAATCTTAAATCGAATGATGGACTTAAATAGCGACTGATGTAGAATTCATGCATAATACCTCCTACTCCGCCTTTATTAAGATTATAGGAAACACCGGGCCCCAATCCAATTCCCCATTTGCTGTCAGCGTTCTGGGCAAATGAAGTTCCCAACACCATAGCAAACGATAGTAACAATAATGTAAATTTTTTCATAATTTGATGTTTTATTTTTGTTTTAATTTAAAGAGGCAATATAAGCTAGAACTTGCAATTTATATCAAAATAAATCAATTTCTGCAAAAATTCTTATAATTAATCTCATTATTTTTTAACAAATTTATACAATTATATTAAATGTGTTTATCAAAAAAGAAAATTGTTTTCAATAATTGACATAGAAACTACCGGAAATAACACAAAATACGGAAAAATTACGGAATTTGCGCTATATCAGTTCGATGGACAGAAAATTACCAAAGAGTTTTCAACATTGTTAAATCCGGAAATGGACATACCTTTTTATATTACCAAATTAACCGGTATTAATAATGAAATGGTAAAAGATGCGCCCAGGTTTCATGAAGTTGCGAGAACCATAGTAGAACTTACAGCGGGAAGAACTTTTGTCGCCCATAATGTCAGTTTTGATTACAATTTTGTAAAAAAAGAGTTTGAACGTTTAGGATATAACTTTAACAGAAAAACTATTTGCACAGTTAAACTTGCAAGAAAGCTTATACCCGGACATTCTTCTTATTCATTGGGAAAATTATGTTCCGATTTAGGGATTGAAATTAAAGAAAGGCATCGCGCTGCCGGTGATGCCTTTGCTACAGTAAAACTGTTTAAAATATTATTACAGAAGAACGAATTAATACAGAACACCTACGATTCGAATAATATTAAACTGTTCTGACTTTAATTCTGTTCTTTTGTCTCGTTTTTCTCATCTTTATCTTCTTCCTTTGAAAAATCAAGTAATCCTTTTTCCTGCAAAACATTGTACCACATGATTACTTTTTTAATATCAGAGACATAAACCCGGTCCTTGTCATACTCCGGAACAACCTCTTCAAAAAATGCTTTTAGCTCATTTGCTGAACTTTTATGCGAAAGGGCGGGACCGCCATCTTTGTTTTCTGATATAGCTTTAAAGATATCCTTCAACGGAACATCTCCTTCATCTGTATAGATGGCAATATCTTCCAAAGCAGATACCTTAGAAGTTGAATGCACCGGGAGTCTTTTTTTTGTTTCCAAAGATTCAACAATGATGCTGTTTTTAGACTCAGCAACTAATTTAAACAGGCCTGACTGACCTGAAACTGCTAATATTCCTTTTAACATATTTTCTAAAATTTTGGACGAATATACAATTTTTGATTATCCTGAAAAAGGTTCAATCTTGTCAATTAATATTTAACTGATACGAGATACCAAGTTTTACCCACCTCCCGGGTTGTGGAACGTTACCGATGTCAAAATAACTTTTATCAAAAATATTAGTAACTGACACAAACAGATTCAAACTCTTCCAACTATAATTTGCTTTTCCATCTATATTCCAGAAAGGTAAATATTCGACCTGATTACCCCAGTCTCCATTTATAAATTGGGTATATGTACCTGCCCTGTCTTGATATGATACTTTAAAATCAACAGTAAAATTGGCAAGAATGGTTTGATTTATACTACCTACAAACTTATGCTGAAGGTGGTCGAGCACATAATTCGAAATAAAATCCTGTTCATCCTTAGTTACGTCATTAAACAAATAATTAACAGATAAATAATTCGGAGCAAATTTCCCGTATTTCCTTTTTAAATTAAACTTAATAAGAATTTCTGTTCCAAAATTGTTTAACTCAGTGAGGTTCTGAGCCTGCCATTTTTCTTCTTCCGATTGCTTCACCCAATCAATAATATTTTCCCCTTTTTTGTAAAATCCAACTAAATGTCCCTGAATAAATCCTGAATTCCATTTAAATCCTCCTTCCAGGCTAGCAGATTTTTCAGGTTCCAAATCAGGATTGCCTATGTTCGTTGGCCCCTGATAATACAAATCAGTAAAAGTAGGCAGTCGTAATGAGGTATTGTAAGAACTGAATATTTTTAAATCCTCGGAAAGATTAAAACTAACATCAACTCCCGGAAATACATTTATTCCAGAATTCATTTCAGGAATATGATTCAATAATAAACCGGCACTAATTGACCATCGTGATGAATAATAAACATGTTCCACAAATCCTGAATAAATATTTCTGTTTTTCGATTTGGTGAATTCCGCATTTTCGCCTGGAACTTTTACCGGTTTAGACATTTCTTCACCTAAAACATTGCTCAAAATATTTTCTGAACGAAAATCCAACCCAAAAGCAGTTTTCCCAAGAACAGACTGAATCCATGAGTTTAAATTTCCACCGTAAACATTTGTTGAGTGGTAATTATGATTTTTGTACCATTCCGGTGGATTATTCCTGAACAATTCAAACCTATCCTGATTTCTTCTGTAATAAAAAACAGGGGTCAGATGAAGTTTGGAACTTGATTCCCATTTAACTGAAGTAACCAGTGTTTTAAGTTCTTCAAACTGATTTGGATATTTGGGAGTATAAAAACTATTTGCACCAAAACCTTTTTCAGAGTATCCAATTTGAAAACTCATTTTTCCCTTTTTTGTAATCAGTTCGTTATTATAGAACACATTCGAAAAATTAAAATCGGTGTTTTCGACATAACCGTCTGATAATTTTTTGTTAAGAGAAATTGAATGGGCTAATTTTCCCGTTTTAAAGGATCCGTTTAAATCAGCATCAATAAACTTGAAACTTCCGCCGGTTATACTTGCTTTTAATGAATTTGAAACGGAACTGCGAGTAACAATGTTTATGGCTCCTGAAAAAGCATTTGGACCGTAAATGCGTGCAGCCGGCCCTTCGAGAATTTCAATACGCTCAATCTGATTTAAACTAAGGGGGATATTTAGATTATGATGTCCGGTTTGTGGGTCGGTAATGTTGATGCCATTTAAAAGTATAAGTGTCTGGTCAAATGTTCCACCTCTGATGCTGACATCGGCTTGTGCTCCTTCCGGGCCTCGTTGCCGAATGTCAACTCCGGCCACATATTCAAGCAGGTTTTGGATACTCTGAGCCGGTGAGGACTCAATTTCAGCTCTCTCCATCACGGCTACAATCCGTGCAACCTGCGAATATAATGCAGGTGATCTCTGCGCACTAATCTCAATCTCATCAAGATCATATTCCATCTTTATTTCAGTAGTATCAATTTCATTTGCAAAAGAAATTACCGGTGCAGAAATTAAATATGTTATTACAAGAACTGAAATAACAATTACCTTATTCATTGTTTGAAATAATGAATAATTTTTCCTTTTCCATTTACTAAAAAATAAAACAGAATTTGTGCGTGACTTAACTATTTTACCATTCATAATTAAAAAATCGAGCGGCGAAGATACAATTTGGAAACGAAAAAGTGAAACCAAATATTTTGTTTTACGTTTAAGCAACTACGTTAAACACCAGTAAAAACGAAGGAAGCAAACAATCTTTCTATTTTTTTGTTCATTCGGCTATAAAGATTCTTTATACAGGATAGAAAAAATCAAATGATAAATGTCTTTAAAAGTTTGCTTTTAGGGTATACATAGGCTTATATTTGTTTAGACAAATTAAAAATAAGACACCATGACTCAAGTTCAATTTAACAACGCATTGCTTAGCTTAAGCAGTAAATTACACTACTATGCTTTAAGTTTAACCTCGGATTCAGAGAAAGCTGATGACCTGCTTCAGGAAACCATGCTTAAAGCTCTAACGTATCGTGATAAATTCGCTCAAAACACAAATTTTAAAGCCTGGATTTACACCATAATGAAAAATACTTTCATTAATGATTATCGAAGAAACGTCAAAACTAAAAATACGTTTGACGGTTCAAACAATGATTTTCACTTATTGTTTTCGAAAGATAAAGTTTATCCCGGACCAGATTCTTTTTACAGTTCGAAAGAAATCAACAAAACGATTGATGCTTTGGAAGATGAATACAAAATTCCCTTTACGATGTTCCTCGACGGATACAAGTACAAAGAAATAGCGGAAGAATTAGACTTACCGCTGGGAACTGTTAAAAGTCGTATCTTCTTTACCCGTAAAAAACTTGAAAAAGCTTTAAAGGATTACGCAAATAATTAATACTTTAGTTTGGTTAATATACATACATTCAAGATTCTCAAAATTTGAGAATCTTTTTTTTTGTAAAAATTCTAAAAAGTTATGAAAAAAGTGGCTGTTCATCTTGCCGAAGGTTTCGAGGAAATTGAAGCGATTAGTATTATTGATGTGTTGCGGAGAGCCGAATTTGAGGTTACCGTTGTTTCGGTTACAGGGAAGTATGAAGTTGCCGGTTCACATGACATTAAAATTATAGCTGACAAACTTTTTGAATCAGTAAATTATGATTTGGTTGATATAATAGTTTTACCCGGCGGGATGCCCGGTTCAAAAAATCTAAATGAACATTCAGGTCTCAGAGAACAAATATTAAATTTTAATGAATCAGGAAAATTGTTGGGAGCAATTTGTGCCGCACCACTTGTGTTAGGAAATCTTGGCGTGTTAAATTCAAAAAAAGCAACATGTTACCCCGGTTTCGAAGAGGAGTTACATGGAGCAATTATTACAGCTGAAGATGTTACTGAAACGGAAAATGTAATTACCGGGAAAGGTGCAGGAGTTGCAATAAAATTTGCACTGGCTATTGTTCAGAAATACAGGGGAAAAGAATTTGCTGATGAATTAGCTCAAAAAATGATACTCAACTAATGCCTGACTTTTCGAGAAATGGAGCATCAAACCTTTTATTAAAAGCACCGTGTTTTTTCAAATTAGAATTCCAGTACAAATTTGTTAATCCTATACTTTTCATTGCCTTAAAAAGAATTATTCTGGATTTTGAAAATGTATAAGGTTCAGCTAATTTTTCCAAAGACTTCTTATTCAATTCTCTTCCCAAAGCAATTTCTTCTCCAAATGATTTCATTTGATGAATCAGTTTTTTTCTCATCCATTCCGGCATTAACCGAATCCCTTCACCACTGGGTTTTACTATTACTCCAAGGTTTTGCATGTTCCATCTTTTTGCTAAAAGTTCCAAATATTTTTTCACTCCTTCAGATTGGATTCCTTCAGGAAAACCGGATTGTACCAAAAAGAATATTTTTTTCTCTTTACTATCAAAATTTCCTATTTTCTCAATAAACAATTTTACTATTCCCGGCATCGAATCGGCATATAAAGGAAACGCAATAAACACTACTTCAGCAGCATGAAAGTTTTTCACAAATTCATCTGTTTTGTTTTGCATAATAAGAAGGTCGTTAGAAAGTAATTCTCCGTTTTTAGACAAGAAACCTTCTAAAAAATTGTCAATTAAAACTTTTGTATTTGAATTTTTCCCTCGCGGAGATCCGTTAAATATGGCTAATTTCATGGCTGGCTGATTTTGGATTAATCTGTTCTATCGAATGGAAATACTCGATATTTGAATGAAAGTTTAATGAAAGTCTGTCGAGGATGTATTTGACATTATTTATTTCTTCATCCGTTGCATCTCTATTTTCAAAAATAAAAGCAAGTTTTGGGTATTTCGGATATCTTTTTCTGTGATGACTCTCATTATTTCGAATTTCGATATATGGATGTAAAAGAGGAATTAATCTTTCGTGAAAGATTTTCAATTTTGCTGAATACATTCCCATAATCAAAGGCGACAAGAAAACAGTAATATCAGCGTTAATAATGTCTTTCAAAATTTCTGAGGCATCATCTTTTTGTCTGCAAACACCGGGTGTTTTCCACCAACAGTCCCAACATCCAATACAGGATTTGATTTGCTTTTCAGACAGAATATGGTGCTTTGTTGTGATTCCATTTTTTTTGAGTTCCTTATTTAATTCTGCCGAAAAAAGATTTAAACTGTTCTCCCCCGACTCAGGATTTCCATTTACAAGAACTACTTTTTTGGTCATGATTTAGTTTTTGGATTTCGAAACGATAAATCAAAAGTAAACACTGGCAGTTTGTTTTACCATCAAAAATCGGTAAACGGTCAAAATTCCTCCACTATCCAAAGAAAAACCACAATAAAAAACCGGACATTTGTCCGGTTCTGTAAATCTTGATATTATTTTGTTTTTTCTGCTATCCAGTTTTTAGCATTTACAAATGCCTGTATCCAGGGTGCAATTTCATCCATTTTTCTTTCTGAGGGATAATAGGCCCAATGCCATGGTTTAAATGCTCTTTCAAGGTGAGGCATCATAACCAAATGACGTCCGTCATCGGAACATAGAGAAGCTGCTGCATAATGTGAACCATTGGGATTTGCAGGATAAGCATCGTTGCTGTATTTCATCGGAATATTATATTGCTGCTCATTAAATGGCAGGTAAAATTTACCTTCGCCATGTGCGACCCAGATACCAAGTTTCATACCCGACATATTTCTTAACATCACCGAATTGTTTTCCAGAATATCAACATTTAAAAATGCTGATTCAAATTTACCCGATTCGTTATGTAACATTTTGGGTTGAATACTATGCTCCGGAACAACCAGCCCAAGCTCAACCATTACCTGGCATCCATTACAAACTCCAAGGCTTAATGTATCTTCTCGTTGATAAAATTTTTCTAAGGCAATCCGGGCTTTTTCGTTGTATTTAAAAGCGCCGGCCCATCCTTTTGCTGAACCCAGAACATCTGAATTTGAAAATCCACCCACAAAAACAATCATATTCAAATCTTCCAAGCTTTCCCTACCGGAAATTAAATCCGTCATATGAACGTCTTTTACATCCATTCCGGCCAGGTACATTGCGTAAGCCATTTCGCGATCGCCATTAACACCTTTTTCTCTGATTATGGCAGCCTTTATTCCAGAAGGTGTTCTTCTTTTCAAGTCAATTCCCAAATCTGCAGCAACTCCTGTAAATTCCCTGAAATCATATTCAAGTTCAAATTTCTTGTAGTTATTAAAACGCTCCAGTGCAAGTTGATTGCCACTTTGTTTTCTATCCAGCAGATAAGAAGTTTTAAACCACAAATCGCGTAAAGAATCAATATCAAAGTCTATTTCCTGATCAAAATTGACAACCCTTACTTTTCGGTAAGGAACCGGTTTTCCTAAAGTAATATAATCTACTCCGGCATCTTTTAACTGTTTTTTAACCGCATTGTTATCAGCGCATTGAATAATGACTCCGGGATTTTCGCTAAACAAAACTTTAACCAGATCTTTTTCATTCAAATCCGTAAAGTCAACTTTCATCCCTCCTTTATTGCTGCTAAAGCACATTTCCAATAAGGTGGTAAGTAATCCGCCGGAGGCTATATCGTGTCCTGCAACAATAAGTTGCTGTTCAATTAATTTTTGTATGGTGTTAAATGCATTGACAAATTTTTCAGAATCCGCAACCGTAGGTGCAATTTTTCCCAGTTTATTTACCGATTGAGCAAAAGCACTTCCTCCCAAAGCACGGTCACAAAAAGAGAAATCAACCAATAAAATTTCTTTGCTTTCATCATTCACCAAAACCGGTTCAACTACTTTTCTGCAATCCGAAACTTCACCCGATGCAGAAATAATTACCGTACCCGGAGCATACACCACATCGTCTTTGTATTTTTGAGTCATCGACATGGAATCCTTACCTGTTGGAATATTAATTCCCAGTTCACAGGCAAAATTACTGGCAGCTTGCACAGCATCATAAATACGGGCATTTTCTCCTTCATTTTTTGCAGGCCACATCCAGTTTGCACTTAAGGAAACGCTTTTTATATAATCTGTCAGCGGTGCCCAAATTATATTGGTCAAGGACTCGGCAATGGATAAAACTGATCCTTTTGGTGCATCTACCAATCCGGCTACAGGAGCATGACCAATTGTTGTTGCAAAACCTGCAATTCCCAGATAATCCAAAGTAATTACCCCTACATTGTTTAATGGAAGATGTAATTTCCCTGCGCCCTGTTGTTTGGCTATTCTGCCGGTAACAGAACGGTCGACTTTATTGGTTAACCAGTCTTTACAGGCAACAGATTCCAGTTGAATTACATTTTCAATTAATGTATTTATTTCTTCAATGTTATATTCCAGTTCAGCAAAATCAGGATTAACAGTATTGTCTTCCAGAATTGTTTTTGGCGGATTTCCAAACATATAACCCAGTTGCCAGTCGATGGCTTTTTCACCTGATTTCGAATTTTCAAATGTAAATTGCATATCGCCGGTTGTTTCACCAATATTATAAATAGGTGCTCTTTCTCTTTCAGCAATTTTTGTGAGTAACTCAACATTTTTCTGTTTCATTACCAAACCCATTCTTTCCTGAGATTCGTTTCCAATAATTTCTTTTTGTGAAAGTGTTGGGTCTCCCACCGGAAGTTTAGAAGTATCAATCTTTCCCCCTGTTGATTCAACCAGTTCAGAAAGACAATTTAAATGCCCTCCGGCACCGTGGTCGTGAATCGAAACAATAGGATTATCATCTGCCTCACTAAAAGCACGAATTGCATTGTACACTCTTTTTTGCATTTCAGGATTGGCACGTTGTACTGCATTTAATTCAATTGAATTTTCAAACTCACCTGTTGCCACAGAAGAAACAGCACCACCGCCCATTCCAATGCGATAATTGTCTCCCCCCAGTAAAACAACCCTGTCACCTTTTTCCGGGTCATCCTTAAGGCTGTCTTTCTTATTTCCAAAACCAATACCCCCGGCAAGCATAATTACCTTATCGTAACCATATTTTTTGAAATTTTCGAAATGTTCAAAGGTTAATACCGAGCCGGTAATTAATGGTTGTCCGAATTTATTACCAAAATCGCTGGCACCATTTGAAGCTTTTATTAAAATTTCTTCTGGTGTCTGATAAAGCCAGTCTCTTTCCTCAGTAGTTTGTTCCCACGAACGCTCAGCTTCAGTTCTTGGATAGGAGGTCATATAAACAGCAGTTCCTGCAATTGGTAAACTTCCTTTTCCTCCTGCAATACGATCGCGAATTTCACCTCCTGTTCCTGTTGCTGCACCATTAAATGGTTCAACTGTGGTTGGAAAGTTATGTGTTTCTGCCTTCAGTGAAAGAACGGTATCAATATCTTTAACTTCAAAGAAATCAGGTTTATCCTGGGTTTTAGGCGCGAATTGCTCAACAACAGGTCCCTGCACAAATGAGCAGTTATCTTTATAAGCTGATACAATTTTATTTGGATTGGTTTGTGAGGTTTTTTTAATCATTTGGAAAAGTGATGATTCCATTTCCTTTCCATCGATAATGAAAGTGCCGTTAAATATTTTGTGGCGACAATGTTCTGAATTAACCTGTGCAAATCCGTAAACCTCTCCATCCGTCAGAGGACGCCCCATTTCTCTTGATACACCTTCAAGATATTTAATTTCATCATCACTTAGTGCCAGGCCTTCCTGCTCATTATATTCCTTTATATTGGTAATATTCAGAATAGGTTCAGGTTGTTTATTTATTGTAAAAATATCCTGATTCAGATTCTGATATAATCTTTGTAACATTGGATCGTAATCCGCTTTTTCATTTTCCACCTGAAAAAATTCTTCCATTCTCATAATCCCTTCAATCCCCATGTTTTGGGTGATTTCAACAGCATTTGTACTCCAGGGTGTTATCATTTCTTTTCTGGGCCCTACGAACCATCCTTCCAAAACATTTTGGTCGATATACTCCGAATCGGAGAAGAGCCAGTTTAACTTTTGGATTGTTTCTGTTTCCAGCGATCGGGAAACATGAACTGCAATAATACTTTTACTTTGAGTTCTGAAAAATTGAATCATCTTGAAGTGAATTTTTAATGGAAAATGTTTTAAAACACGCCGCAAAGATAAGAAATATTCGAGCTATGATAACTTGAAGTTTTCAGCATTTGAGGGTTTGTTTTCAACATCAGAAAAAGTTAATTTGATTTAATTTTTGCAAATGCATTATTTTTTATTTTTACTTTGGGCAAAATATAAAACTAAATGCAAAGAATATTTATAATATTATTTTTCGCAATGCTGATTTCGTGCAGCGCACAAAGGGGTTTACAGAGAGCATATGTTGGGAAACCTGCATCGATTTTAAAAGAAAAAATGGGAAATCCAAGAACAATTTTAGAGCGTGAAAACGATAAAGTTTATGTTTATGAAATTGTTAAAGAATTGGAAAGTACCGAAATACAACAGGCAAAATTAACTTTGGATCCGATTGTTTCTCCCGGAGTTGAAAAAATAGAGCGATATTATTTTACAATTGTTAACGACAAAATTGTAGATGTGAGACTTGAGGAAGAATACAAACGATAAAAAGAATAACAAATCGAAAAACGATATGGGTTAAAATAAATTTTATAGTTTTGCACTCACGATTTTTGAAATAAGAAATCTGACCAGATGGTGATCCCGATATCCCGATAGCTATCAGGAGGGGGGGTAGACACGCAAGTCGCCACATATTTATTGCCCAGGTGGTGAAATTGGTAGACACGCCAGGTTGAGGGCCTGGTGATCGTAATAGGTCGTGCTGGTTCGAGTCCAGTCCTGGGCACCACAAAAAAAATAGCAATTGCTTTAAAAATAAGTAGTTGCTATTTTTCTATAAAGTAGCAAAAAATCTATTCTTCAAGTAGAATTTTGGATTTCATCTGTTAAGTTTCCATTTTAGTTTTATAACCCACCAGCATTGATAAAGCAGATGGAACTCCATGATTTAACAATATTCAAAATTGATACATCAAATTCTATGTTTGCCTCTAAATAAATAAAAAGACTTATTTATATTTAATTATTCCTGATTTATTCATTTTGTAATTGACTATTACCTCAATTATTCGTAATTTGTATATCGAAGGTTTATAAACCCAAGTAATACCGATATCAAAAAGGGATTTAACTTTTTATCCCTCCAGAGTTTAATATTTGTGAAATCCAATTAGTCGTGGATTATGACCACGCTGTATAAACTGAGTGTTTATACTGAATTTAATTTTTTTGTTCTGCCTATTTGGCTTGAATGAAAATGGAAACTCGCCAGTAATTTCAATTGGGCGGCTCTCAAATTACCGAAACGAAGTGGGTTGATACTTTTTATAAATCCAAAGTTTCGGAGTATTTACAGGATACGAAATAAAATTCAATCAAAAAATCTAAAAATGAAAAAGAATTGGGGAAATCTAAAAGACAAAGAGATTAAGCTCTTTCAAAATCAACTTAGAAAATTATCAAAAAATGAAATTGATGATCGATTTATTAAAACCAAGGATGAAGTACAGTTTAAAATATTTACCAAATCTGACAGGGCTATTGCCGGTGGTTTAGATATCGATTTAGGAGAAGATGTTGACATTGAAGAACAAAGCAGAGAGGTCACATTTAGCAGAAGTCCGCAAGACGCCGAAGAAATAGACATTGAAATGTCTAAAATTCAGGAAATTGAGGAGATAGAGGAAAATGTAGTTACATTGATATCGCCGGAAGATTTCGATTATGAACCTGAATTATCGCCGGAAGATTTGGCAGCTGCAAAAGATATTGATAAAGAGATGGTTAAACTAAGCGACTATTTTGATTCCAATACGGCAGTTTCAACCACAAGGTCGGGAGAAATGACCGAAATGGCAGCTTCTTTGCCAAACTCAATAGATCATCGAATATCGCAATCGAATGTAAAAAGCCAGGGTAGTCGGGGTACATGTGTAGCCCATGCAAGTTGCGGAGTTCTGGAAGCTTATAATCACATTCCTGATGACCTTTCAGAACAGTATCTTCATTATAAGTTTAATGAGTTTATGAACAGGCCGCAAAATGCCAATCAGGGTTTAAAAACTACTAATGCAGCGATTTACCTGTCTCGGTCTGATGGTCGAATTTGTGAAGAACAAGACTGGGTTTATATGTCGCAGGGAGCGATAAACAGTGCGGTGGCAGCAGGAACTTATGCGCCTCCATCGAGTGCCACCAATAATCAGGATTTTGGTATCTCGAGTTATAAAATTATTACCGACAAAGGTTTAACCGGCGACAGTATTAAAAACACACGTTATCTTGAAGCACTTTTATACCAGGGGTACAATGTAGTGATTGGTACCTGGGTAAGCTGGGACGACAAGGATAATAATGGTATTTTGGATCCTGTACTTGACAACAGCGGCAATCCGGTCGGACAAGGTGGACATGCCATGTTGGTGGTTGGATATAATCGTTCAAACCAATATTTTATTGTGAAAAATTCCTGGGGTGCAGGATGGGGGCACAGCGGGTATGCTTATTTCCATTATAATTTGATAAAAACCTGTTTCAAATATGGTTTTGTAGTGAAAGAACCTGTTCCAAGAGTACCCAAAAAAGTACCATTATACTTACTTAGGGCACCATTTTCAACTGCAAAAATTAGTCGCTCAAGACTTCGGGGAGCCATCGTTGGATTTAAAAGCTCAAGAGGAAAATATGCAATTGCAGAAGTTTATGCCGGAACCAATCTTTTATTAAAGAACATAAAAGTATTCAATCCTGATGGTACAGTTTATTTAACCAAACCAAGTTTGATTATCAGGGGAACGTATTTATGCGATATTGATACTGCCCGCGAAACCAGGTATGGTGCCGACTTCTGGTGGCAAGCCGTTCGACCGGGAGTAAATTATCTGGTTCCCAGAGGAGGTGCTTCAGCTTGTGTTTTGTACGATTTTGCCAATTTAAGTGCATCAAGTATCAGCCGGTACAATTTATACACCAATCCACTTTCAAATAAGTACCTTGATTATGGAGTAATAATCGGACGTACCACGGCAAACAGAAGGTTTAAAATGGTAGTTGACGGACAAAATCCGGATAACAGCTTAAAAATAAGCTACCTGGTTATTTATAATTCTGACGGTTCGAGATACAAATATGCGACTAACCTGAAAGTACCCTCATCGTGGACTTACAACCTGGATACGCTGCGATTAAGCGGTTCTTATGCCGACATCTGGAATCATGTTATTTCTGATGGAGTTAGTTTCCTTGAAGTTCTTCGAAATTCAAAAATGAGAATATTGTGGTATTTAAGGTAAATTCTATAATTTTAGTGCACCTTTTATGGTGCACTATTATTTTGGGAACTTTTAGCTTTATTCAAATCCAGAATAATACTGAAATAAAAAGTATGAAAATTAAAATTAACGCAGAAAAAACACAACAATTTGAAGCATCTGTAAACGATACTATTGTGTTGGAATCTCTTAGGGAATCTGTTGTTCCGCCTTATTTGATGCTTATGCCTTTTTGCGATCTACCGCCTTCCCTTCAACTCATTGAAACACAATCGTTAAATGAAGAAGGTGTACACGGTGTAAATTTTGTAATTAAAGTTATAGAAAATATGGATGGGAAAATAACTACAGGTTTTAAAGATATACAAAGCGGAAAAATTACCCATCAGAAAGTTATTGATTTTAATATAGATTAATAATCTAAGGGTAACCATACACTCATATCAGCAACTCCTCTATTTGCCCATGTGTAATAAGGAATCAGTTTTATTTTAAAGTTTTTTAATTCAGGTTTTTTCAAGTCCTGGTACATGGTATTATCCCAGTTTTGTCTTTCGAAATACTTTGCTTCTCCTTCTAAAGTTGTTACGCCGTTCAATAATTCTCCTTCGTATTTTGGTTTTAGTTTAACATCAACGGGCAGTACAACCTCATCAACCTCAACTCCTTCAGGTAAATCAATTTCTTCCAGAGTATAAAGAATTGGTCCTCGTTTTACTGCAGCCTGGTTAAAAGTTTCTTCAATCTTTGGATTTCCAGCAACAAGACGGGCATCCATCGGAAAGTTGATTTCGATTTTATTTTTATACTTTTTCAGATTAGTAACTGTGGCATAAGTTCCAGCTTCAACATCTTCAACCTTCTTTCCGTTAACAGAAATAGTTGCACCTTCTGCCCATTCCGGAATACGGATTTTAAATTTTTGATTCGCCGGTAGTTTTTCAATTTCTATTACAACATTCCCTTCCCATGGATATCTTGTTTTTTGCTCAAAAACTATATCTCCATCATCATATCGGTTCGCACCATAGTGATGCACCCAAAGCGTATTCTCCGATTTTGAATACAACATTCCCTGCAATTCAACTAAGGAACGGGAATAGTTTGTGGGACAACAAGTACCGATATTTTCCGAGCCCGGTACTCCCCTTTCAAGCGCTGAATTTCCTAGTAAAAACTGATCGTGACCATGCCAGCGCAACGGATTTACATAGAAAAAACTTTTACCATCCTGTCCCATACTTCCCAGGAAACCATTGTACATTTCATTCTCCATTACTTCTGCATATTTCGGGTTACCTGTAACACATAACATTCTGTAATTCCACATAAAAACACCAACCTGCCCGCAGGTTTCATTATATCCCAAAGCATTTGGCTGTTGAAACGGAAGTCCCACTGCTTCATGTACATCGTCAGCAACGAAAACCCTTCCATCTTTTCTAATTCCAATACCGCGATAAAGAGCACAGGCTCCTCCATGTATATATAATTTATGCTCCATTAAATCCCTCCACATTCGGTCTAATGCATCAAAAAGTTTTTTATCTCCTGACTCCAAATATACATCGGTTGCTCCTGCAAAAAGGTAAGTGTACCATACAGCATGCCCAACAACCTCATTGTCATCTTTTAACGGAACTCTATCCTGGTATAGATCTGTACCTCCTTTGAATTTCCCTCTTTGGTCAACTACCAATTTTGCCAACTCCAGATGTTTTGGATCATTTGTTTCACGATACATTTCAACAGCACCCATGATCATAGATGGATTTAGTGGGAAGTGAGCCATTTCTTCGTTATGATTTTTAAACATATCATAAGCATAATCACAAACTTTTTTGGCTACACCGAAATATTCTGTTTTTCCTGTTATTCGGTTGTGTAAAGCAGCAGCAGTCATTAAATGTCCCATATTATACCATTCATGACGATGAGGATTTTGAAATCGTTTTTCACCTCTTACAATTATGTTTGTTGAGATGTATCCGTCTGTTTGCTGTGCTTTCGCAATAAGGTCAATAATGTAGTCCATATGTTTATCCAGCGCTTTATCGCCCGTTACAGCATAAGAAATGGCGGCCATTTCAATCCACTTATGTAACCAGGCATCCTGCCAGTCATTGCCTTTGTACTTCCCTTCCTTTAATCCGGCTGCAATTTCCAGATTATGAACAGATTTTCCCTGGTCTTCGATATTCATAACCTCGTATAAATGTGGAATGGTAATTTCATGAACCATGTCAACACGGTCTTTCCAAAAACCATCTATATAGGTTACATCGGTAAGATTAATGCTTTTTAATTTGGCGTAGGGACTGTTTTCAGTATTTACTACATGGGAGCAAATTGATTTGTGACTATCCTGAGCTTTAACAAGCAAATTCTCAGTCAAAATCAAAATTATCAATATTAAAACTGGTCTCATACTACTAATTTTAGATTTTAGTAAATGAATTCGGTTAGAGTAAAATAACCATCTTTATTTTTCAAATCTTCTGTTAATCCTATCTCAACAGGGCGATTCGATTTTACATCGAAAAGTTGAATATTAAAGTTATATTTCCCTTTCAATTTTTCTGAAAGTTGAGCTTCATAGTTTTGTTTATAAACTTCTCCGGGCATCCAGTCTTTATTTCCTGAATCCTTGATTTCGAAATCAATGGTTTGGTTCTTTCCAATCAATTTTCCCTTTAAAACATAGGCTGAATATGCAGGTGCAACTCCTTTATTAAACCATTCTATATTAAATATAATTTCTGAACCTGAAAGTTCAGTTATTTCAATTGACCTTGGGAAATACCAGTAACCACACATGTTAAGCAATTCATTGGTTAAGTCAGGATTTTCGCTGTGCCACTCTCCAATATATCCGTGAAAACCAATGTAAGTAGGTTTTATAAGTTTAATTGCTTCGCGAAAAACCTGAGCCCCTGTTACCTCTGCTTTTTCCAATTTTTCCTGCCCGTTTTTCCCATTCCAATTCCCATTTCGTTTAACCGCAGCGTAATGTTCCAGTTCAAATACTGTTGGATATTTTTTATAAACCGCTTCAAAAAAATGAGGATGTGTTACTGTCCATGTATCCAGATTATTTTCAACATACCAGTTTACCAAGGGGCTGTCATCGCGAAACGTAATATTTTTTGATTTTACATATTCAAACAGTTCATTAACCTCTGCATCGGATTTATTCCAGTACAACAAATCATCGGTAACAACAATTTGGGTCTTTTTATAATGTTTTAAATGTAAATCGATATGAGTTATTACATCCTCAACCATTGGAGGAATTCGTGTTGATTGATGTGTATGTCCTTCGCCCCACTCGCCAATACTGCCAACATCAACATATCGAACGTATGGTTTACCGTCATATTTTTCTGCAAATGCTTTATGGAAATTATTTAATTTTTTCAGGAATACAGGATCGAGCCAATCAGGAGTCCATGAGCAATTACCAAATTCCGGACAATCTATTCCTTTTGCACCTGCTAGTTTTACCCAGTAAGGTGTGGCATATTTTACTCCATTAATTTCTTGTGGCACACTTCCGGGTGCTCCACCTGTTTCTTTGCACGAAATACGGAAAGAAATCTTGTACCCCATTGGCACATATTTTTCCACAATTTCATCAATATAACTCCAGTCGTATTTTCCTTCTTCCGGTTCCAAAAACGCCCAACACAAACGTAGGTACAAATGATCCATTCCAGGAAAATCTGTTAATTCTTTTTCATCTTGAATCAGGTATTTGTGTACACCATTATCAAGCATATGGTGGTACCATCCTTTATCGGGATTTGCAAGCGGTCTTTTTATATCCCATTTATCTTCAAGGTTAACTTTTACAGATTTAAAATTTGAACAGGAATTCAGCCCGATTACAATTAATATAAAAGCAGTTATTTTATTCATTACAATTTGTTTTAGGTTTTGATTATAATTCTATTGAATCGAATACAAAGCAGAGCAATGTGGTTGAAGAGAAAGTTCAATATGTGATGCTGATTTTACGACTTCACTTTTGTGCCATAAGTCACGAACATCAGCATTACCGGAAACTCCAAAAGTTTTTAAATCGATATTTATACTTCTAACATCTTCCGAAGTATTGATTATCGCAGCATATTTAATCTTCTCACTTTCATGATCAGCAATCCAAATGCTAAGTCCATTATCAAACGATATCTCTCTATTATTTTTTGAATGTTGGTTTACTGTTAAAACTTCTTTGTTGCTTAGCAACGAAAGTGTATAATCATCGTTCTCCGGCATGTTCCCTCCAAACATTAGCGGAGAACGGAAGATTGCCCAAAGCGTCATTACAGTTTTTTGTTCCTCTTTCGTAAAACGGGTGAATTGGTTGGCAATATTTTCATATTTATCTTCAAGCAAACCGGCTACCCATTCATCGGCACCTGTAACCCTAAGTTTTCCAAAAGGCAGCATATCCAAATCAGGCCAGGCACCATTTTGTATATGAGGATACCATTCCTGCGCATATCCTAACTGACGTAAAACAAATTTCCAGTGATCCCAGAAATCATTTGAGATTCTCCAAAGTTGGGCATGTTCAGATACATGATCCGCAGCTGTTAATGGTGTAGCTCCCGGCGACAAGCTCAAAACAATATCACGGCCACAATTATCGATAGCTTTGCGTACCATTTCAATCTCTTGTTGACGATATGGGCGCGAAATATCATCAACTTTAACATAATCGATTTCCCATTCAGCATACAATTTAAAAATAGAATTATAATAATCCTGCCCCCCTTTTTCTTGGTCAATACCTTTCATACTTTTATTCCACTCGCATAAATTTTCGCTAATGGCAAAATCTTTTGGTTTAACCTCGGACCCGAAAACAGGCATATTCTTTTCCACAGCATCCCATGGAACACCGCGCATAATATGAATTCCAAATTTTAATCCTTTGCTATGTACATAATCTGCCAGAGGTTTAAATCCCTTACCCCCCTTCGCCGATGGGTATTTTTCCAAATCCGGTATCAATCTTCCAAATTCATCAATTGAATGTGGAGGATTTTCACGGTGACCATCATTGGTGGACATATCAAAGGGATAATACCAGCCCATATCAACAACAATATATTCCCATCCAAAATCCTTAAGGTGCTCTGCCATGTAATCGGCATTGGCTTTAACAACTTCCTCATTGGTTTCAAAACCAAAACAGTTCCAGCTATTCCAACCCATTGGAGGTGTTTTGGCAAGCATAGCTGAATGTTTCTCCAGATTAACCTGAGATTTATTTTTTTGATTACAGGAATTTGTAAAAATTGTGAAAGACAAGATTACAAGTAATGAAAGAACAGATTTATTCATAGTTTTAGATTTAGTTTCAGGCTAAATTAATTGAATCTCTGAAAAAACTATTACAACTTTTTTTTGAGCCATAAAAAATGCATTGTTTGAACAATTAATGGGCACAATTGGACAATTCTTTACTACTCATAATTTTATCCTATTCAAATTAAATTGTATCACAATAACTTATCCTCCAATTTATTCACTAATTAAGTTTTCTTTCAAACTAAAAATGGAATTTTTCCTTTAGCAATTGCGAAAAAATTGAGATAAGTAAAAAAGTATTTGGGATTAATTATTTTTTAATGTCAAACTTTTTTGCAATATATACGTTATGATAAAAATAAGCGGTATACTATTCCGGATGCTATGAAAAGTGACGCTTTTTATACTTGAAGACCGGAAGGTACACCGCTTTCTTATTTTTTTGAATTCTCGTCCAACAGAAAAAGGTTCAATACAAGGGGTAAGTAATTGAATTTCTTTTCGCCGCACGAATATATAAAATTATGATTAAAAAAGCTTTTATTGATCATAAAAAAATTACTGGTTTGATTTATAAAAAAGACATGCTTTCGAAGATTTATTATCAATTCCTTTTTTGAATTTATTGTTTATCTTCCCCAACAATTTAGTCCACTGTACTTCTTCAAAACAGAATTATTTAAATGGGAAAAAAATTTACAATAGAAGACAAAATCATAAGTCTAAAAGTAGACGATGCCTATGCTGTTTGGTTTAAAGCTTCAAAAAAGTTTTTATTACTTGAAAAACCGGCATTTTTTGTACTTGATTTAATACTCAAGGATTTTCAAGTAAATGACATTATTAAAAAATTTTCATCCCTTTATAAATATCCGCTTGTAGAAGTTGAAAGTTTTATTACTGAAATAGCTGTAAAATTTAATCAATTTTTAGAATCTCAAACTGAACAAAATAATACTTTGGAAAGCAAGATGGTACCGGATATAAGTGAGTCCATTTTTTTTTCAAAAAGGGCATATAAAATTGGTGAAAAACAATTAAATCTTTTCTATGGTGATAAAGAACTGGAATTTGTAATCCACCCCTTGATTTCACATTTTGAACTTTACAAATCTGAGATTAAAGCAAAGAAGTATTTTATTTACCGACAATCAGGAAATATAATATTTCAAATTGACAATGAAATTACAGAGCAGTTTGAACATCATGAAACAGGATTTCTTAAAGCTGCTTTCCTTCTTAGAATGTTAAGTTTCGTGCACCATGTCGACTATGAAGACTGGATGATAACTTTGCATGCTTCGGCAGTTAGTTTTGAGAAAAATGCCATATTATTTTCGGCAGCAGCAGGAAAAGGAAAAAGCACATTATCTGCATTGCTTCATGCCAATGGATTTCATCTGTTGTCTGATGACTTTCTTGCCATGAATGTTATGAACCGAAAAATTTACCAGGTACCGGTGGCTACAACGATAAAAAAAGGTTCCTATGAGGTTTTGCTTCCCCATTATCCCGAGTTGGAAAACCTTTTGCTTGAGAAAGCCTATACAGGAAAAGAAGTGCGGTATTTACCGATAAATACCAATCTAAATGTTGGGAATGGTTATCCGGTAAGAAAACTGGTTTTTGTGGAATACTCAAAAAAGAAAGAGTTCTCTTTTTTGAAAATGGATAAGAAATCTGCAATAAAAATCCTGCTGGAAGAAACCTGGATAAAACCAAACCTGCAATGTGTAACAGAATTTTTTAACTGGTTTGACGAAACACAATTTTTTAGTTTGATTTATTCAGAAACAACACAGGCCGTAAAAATTACAAAAGAGTTGTTTTCTAAATAAAAACACCGTGCCAAACTAAATTAACACGGTGTTTTTAAATCTTGTTTTTACCAGGCCGGTGGCGGAGCAGGAGTAGAACCCTGTGCTTTTGCAGGTGTTTTCATCAGCAGCATCATTGATGCTGTAGTTAATGAAAGCAGACCTGCTTTTTTTAAAGCCTGTTTCCTGGTCATTACTTTCTTTTCAGATTTATTCTCCTGGTTTTTATTGATATCTTTTTTCATACTTCTATATTTTGATTTTATCATTTTAAAATTATGCTATTGCTCAACAACAAATTTAACAGGTTTATATTTATTCGCATCCATAACTTTAACAAAATATACACCAGGAGTAAAGTTTGAAATACTTACACGGTTTAGACTTTCTGAACTTACATCAAATTGGTTCATTAATCGTCCATCAATTGCATAAACCATAATTTGTGCATCTCTGCTAACTTTACCTTTTATGTATAGGTTTCTATCAATGGTGTAAACTGAGATACCAGTATTATTTAAATCCTCATCTACACTTGTTTGAAGAGCCGCTCCAACATGGAGATAGAATCTTCCGGTTCCGTTGTTTCCTGATTCTACATCAGCAACATAAATTTCTCCATTCGAAATATCACTGAAGTTACCAGCAAGTCTGTCTTCCAGTACAACCTCATATCCGAATGGCAGGTCAAATGATTGAGCAGAAAAAACAACTTCGCCTCCATTTGTAGCATCCAGTCCAATTGGAATTTCATAACTGTCGTTTGCCTTTCCCGGTAACCATTGAATATCAAAATCAACACCATTGTCTTCTACTAATCGAGTATAAAGGTCAAAACCTTTTCCACTTTTAAGTATACCTGCATCGTAAAAGCGATCAAGACCTAAAGTCATATCTTCGTTAAAATTAACTTCAGTAGAACTATAAATCTCTCCGGATTTTACTTTTAAGGTTAAACCTGATGGTCCTATATCAGCAGATTTTAGTGCTTCACCCGTGTCATGAACCTGCATAGATTGATTAAAGTTAACACTTCCGCCGCTAGCTGCCTTTACAAAGAATCCCTGACCCGATGCTACGTTTACATTTCCTGATCCCATATTAACAGCGGTGTATTCGTCTGCACCTCCATCCCACATGTAAATTGCTTCAAAGCTTGGTGCAAATACTGATTCGTTTTCTTTTAAAAATCCAATAGCTTCCTGAGTAACTAACATGGCTGAAGGAAACGGATTACCAACCAAATTCCAACCATTTCCAGATGTAGCAACTCCTGTTGAAGAATTACCAATTGATAACGATCCTGAAAAAGTTACAACTCCACTGGCATCAATTCTTGCTCCAAATCCAACACCTGGAGTTAAACTATTTGCCGAAATATTATAATCCCACGTATCGCTTGACTCAACATACTGAATTAATCCGTCATTCGTTCCGTTATTTGATATACTTGCATTTGCAGCGAGAAAAGTTGCAAAAGTTTGTCCGGTTACAGGTGAAGATAACATGTGCCATAAAGTTGAAGGCAAATATCTTTGAGCAGTAACAGTAGTAGAACCGCTTACTCCGTTGGCAACAACCAATGATCCCGTACCACTACCATCTGATTGAATCGTTAAAGTGGATGCACCTGAGAATGATAAACTTCCACAATACATTTCATCTGTTGGATAAATTATTGGTTGATTTGTAGGTCCTAAAACAGGAAGTACTACATCATTATTTGGTTCAGGAACTCCACTCGGTGTCCAATTAGAAGGCCAATTCCATACTCCAAAAAATGCTCCATTAAATGTTTTTGTTGTATTTCCTGTACTTAATTGCACAAAAGCAGTTCCATTAGCTGAAAAAACATTTGGAATTGGACTATTCCCTGCATCTTCTACAACCGGAATAATATTGGTATGTTCAATACCAGCACTACTATCCCAAAATCGGAAGTACATCGTATTACCAGAATTAAAACCATTTAAAGCTCCTACTGAAGATTCTGCTGAAGCATTAATTGATGGTAGAGGAATGGCAATTGGGCCGGTAAGTTCTAATACACCGCAACATAAGTTTCCATCAAAAACAGCTATTTCGTCTCCAGCCTCAAGAGGAACACCATCTATTTCAGCGCTTTCTACAACAATATTCATAGGACTATAAGGATTCACACTAACATATCCTTTTTTAAAATGCTGAGAATGCACAGTTGTTGTATAAACCAATATGGCTAACAGTAAAATTAATTTTTTCATAATTTATTTGGATTATTTGATTTCTGATCAAAAATACATTTTTTTAATTCATTTTATCAATTCAATATAATTTTTTTAAATGTATCATTAACTCTGCACAAATAAATTCCCGGGGCTACCTTATTTCCATTCATATCAGCACCATCCCATTGTACATTAATATTTCCTTGTGTTTTACCCTTATACAACTGAATCACCTTTCTTGATGACAAATCATAAATTTCCACAACAATAATCTCATTCTTAACCGATTTTACTGAGATATTTAAAACTTCGGTAAATGGATTAGGATAAAAACTTAATTGATAATCATTGTTATTAATTTCAGAGTTTGAAGTGACAGTAGATTTCAATTCAAGAAATACAGTACCATTTTTTTCAAATGTTAAGGAATTTCCATCTACAGGAATTACATATAAATCAGACTCAACACCATTTCTAAAAAGTTTCAGACTGATATCATTACCCTGAACAAAACCATCCTTGAATTGAGTGAGATAATCATCAGCTGAAGCAGCTAAACTTATTACAGGAGTATCTTCATTATTTAACTTAAATGAACCAACACACTGCTCTCCATCAAATACACCAATTTCATCATCAATTTGAATTTCAGTGCCAGAAAGGTTAACTATACTTACATTCATATGATTAACACCTTTTCCTTTAAAAACCGGATTAAAATAGCTTGTTTCTGCTAATATTTTATCAAACTGCGCTGACTTGGCAACATCTTCTGTTATTGTTAAGGTACTTGCTTCTGTAACATTTACTTTATACCCTTTCCCCGGTTTTAAATTGCCGATAAAATTTTGCCAACCACCATTATCAACACCATAATCCTCTATAACATTTCCTTCTTCATCAATCACTTTTTTAAGTACACCATCATTTATTAAGTCCTGGAAAACATCCAGACCATCTTGTTCATTCATTGAGGGCCATGAAATTATATTCCAACCAATACTTAGATTTATATCAAATGGCAACTGGGACTTAGTCCCCTGAACCTGGAGGTTAGCATCTGCCAATACATTTATTTGATATCCTTCGGTGTCTACTATATCTCCAATGTTATTTTGCCAACCACCATTATCAACACCATAATCTTCAATAACCTGACCACTTTGATTGATAACTTTTACTAGTTTACCTTCATCAATTAAGGGTTGTAAAATATTTTTTAGGTTTATATCATCAGGCATAACCGGCAATGAAAATAAATTCCATCCAGTAGTAAAACTTAAATCAATACTACCACTAAGAATTAGTTCTATTTCTCTACTTGATAAAGTTAAACCTGACACCAACGAATTAGTTACTTCGCAGTGATAAATGCCTTCGTCCTCCTGAGCAATAACCGGGATGTCAAGTGTTGCTGTAGTTTGAGTTCCCAGAATTGAACCGTCTTTATACCATTGATAACTGTTTTGAGTGCCACCTGTGTTCAAAGTGTAACTATAAGAATCTCCAATTGCCTTTATTACATTTTGCTTATCACCAATGCTATCCTGAGGATTATAAAATAGGCTAATTGCAGGTTTTAAATCCATATTAGGCTCTAAGTCTGCAAAAGTTAATTTATTATTGTCAACCCGCAGTTCCAACAAACTGTTGGGTACAGTTAAATCAGGAATTGATGTCAATTGGTTAGAGTTCAGATACAACCATCTCAAACTTGTCATTACAGATAAATCAGCAGGGATTGTACCGGAGAATTGATTTTGGTTTAAATAGAGTAACTGAAGATTTGATAAATTCCAGATTTCGACCGGAATATCTCCTTCGAATAAATTATCGCTCAAATTCAACCATGAAAGTCCTGTTAGTAATCCTAATTCAGTTGGAACTAAATTAAGTTCGTTTCCATCCAGATAAAGCAATTCCAAACTTAACAAGCTCCCCAATTCAGAAGGAATTGCACCGGTTAACTGGTTTTGCCCCAGGTTTAACCAGCGAAGGGTGGTCAATAGTCCTAATTCAGTTGGAATTGTATTTACCAACTGGTTCCCGTTTAAGTATAACTGTTCAAGCTCAGAAAGGCCTCCCAATTGCGTTGGAATATTTCCGTCCAAAAGGTTCTCTCCTAAATTTAACCATTTAAGATTTGATAAACTTCCTAATTCTGTTGGTATATTTCCGCTTAATTGATTTTTAGATAATTGTAAATATTCAAGTTGGGACAATAAACCCAGTTCTGTTGGAATTGCTCCACTTAATTGATTATCTCTTAAGTTTAGCCATCTGAGATTTGACAGTAATCCCAATGAACTTGGAATATTTCCTGTTAACTGATTTCCTGATAAATATAATTGTTGTAAAACTGCCAGATTCCCTAATTCAACGGGAATACTTCCTGAAATATTATTGGTATCCAATTTTAAAAATTCAAGAAATGTTAACTGTCCAAGACTGGAAGGAATTGTACCATCAAGATTGTTTTTATCCAACTCAATCTCAATTATCTCGTCTCCCAAAACAGTAATTCCATACCAGGTACTTACAGGCTCAGCGCTTCCCCAATTAGTATTGTTGGTCCAACTATCTCCATTTGTTGAAGTATATAGATCCAGCAATATTGCTTTGTCATCCTCAGATACCTGCGCAAACAATTGATTGCTTGCAAAAAGAAAAAGTACATTCACTAATAAAAGTGAAATCATTTTTGAAAAAGATACACGTGTTTTCATATTGTCAGATTTAATTTATAATCATTAAAACTTTCAGATATAATTATCATGAAATTATTTTGCAGGCTTGAAAGAAAATGTAAATCAATAATCCTAAAAAATCATCTTTTACAAGCTTAACAGGCAATACATAATGAACAAAAATTTTCAGAAATTTAAAAACCTTCCGTATTCATGTTAATCATTTCTAAAAAAGCGTATAAAAAATTAACAATTAACATGCCACACCCCCTAAAAACCTAACATACAGAATATTACACGCTGCAGCAAGTTTTATTCGCAGTACTATTTTGGGACAAATACTCTCATTTTCTATCTAATATCAATTATTTTGCGATGATATAGTGAACCGTTTATATTTATCCGAACATAGAAAATATCAAATGAATCAGTCCCATTTTCAACATTACCATCCCATTTAAAAAAATGTTGACCCGATGCGAGGTTGGCATTATCTGTAATAACTTCAACCAGTTGCCCCAGTTGATTAAGAATATCAATTTGTACATTGGATGCTGTTCGAACTCCAATTACAATATTTATTTCATCTCTAAAAGGATTTGGGTAACAATTCAAAGTTACATTTTCCATTGTTTGTAAGTCGTCCGCTTTTGTAGCAAAATCAATTTTTGCAAACAAAGAACTACCTTTTTCAAATATTAATTTACTATTATTCAAAGGAGAAATCAAAGCCTTGTATTCTTTACTATTTTTATAGACCCTGATTTCAATATTATTGCCATTGGAGAATCCATTATCTATTTCAACTCCATCAGCAGCAGAAACAGGAATACTTATATTAGAAAATTGATTATTAACCAATAAAACTTGATTTAAAATTCGAGTTGAACCTACACAAATATTACCATCAAAAACTCCTATTTCATCACCTGCTTCAATTCCGGAACCTTTTATATCTATTAAATTAATGGACATATGATCTGTCCCATTCCCTTTATATGCAGGCACGAAATATTTTGATTCAGCCCATCCCTGAACAATTACATCGGATTTCGCATAACTTTCAGACAAAGTTAGAACACATTCAGAGGTTACATTAATTTTATAGCCCTCTCCCGGTTTAAAATTCCCAATATAATTTAGCCAACCACCATTTTCTATTCCATAATCCTCTATAACTTGACCAGATTCATTCAACACTTTTATTAATTTTCCTTCATCAATAAGTGGTTGCACCACGTCTATTCCATTTTGTTCTTCGCTGGTTGGCCATGAAATTATATTCCAACCTGTACTCAAAGGAACTGAAAATGGCATGTTTACTGTATAACCTTCAATTTCAAGAATACTTTCTCCGATTACATTGATATTATACCCCTCTTCTTTTTTCAAATTTCCAATATTATTTTGCCATCCCCCATTTTCACTTCCGTAATCTTCGATAACCTTGCCGGCTTCATCAATTACTTTGTTTAATAACCCAGCATCAATAAGTGGTTGCATAATATTTAACATATTTGAATCATTTGGCAACACTCTTGATGAAATTATATTCCACCCCTCTGTTAAACCAATCGTTTGATTTTGCCAATCCGGATCAACAAATTCGTGAATTCCCATATCAAACTCGGGTCCATGCTTTATCGAATTACCAAAATAATCTTGCGAACCCGGATTTATCCCGAATTCACCGTTTAAATCTAATCCTGAATTGATTAGCGGAGAACTTTCTGTAAGTTCATAATCATCAACAGAACTTAAAATTGTTGGATCTGTTAATGTCGAACTTCCTGGATTTTTCAGCAAAGGATTTGCATACATTCCAACTATTTCTCCATTCAACATTTCGTTGTTATTATCCTGCGCCCATGTTTCAAAATCATAAGTAACCGCACCAATCTGAAACAGTCCGTTTAATGAGAACCAACAATTGGCCTGAAAAGTCTCTCCGCTTATTCCGTTGTAAACACTTTTATCTTTTGAAACAAAAATGTTATTTCGAAAATTAAAATTTGAATTATTATTGTCTAAAAATGATAGCGCGGGACCACTTGTGTTATATATAACATTATTATAAAACTCAAACCCCTCAAAGTTACTACCAATAGATGTACCATTCCATACAATTACGCTTCCGGTTCCGGTAACATTTCCATCATTTTCACTAATACAATATCTAATGGTATTATTACCCCAATCTGTAGCATTGGAATATTGGAAAATTCCAAAACCCGCACCATGATTATTATATGATAAACAATATTGAATAGTTGAGTTGGTAGTACCGCCATCCAAATCAAAACCCAAACCATCATATTTACCTGCTGGTGTTTTATTGTCATGTGAGATACAATACTGAATTAACACATTATCAACCTCCGCTACCCAAATACCTCCAGGTCCGTTATTATTAATGTTTTGCATATCCCAGCCATTATTGGAGGCTTTGCAATATTCAATAATCACATCGCTGGCATTATAGGCTAAGATTCCACTTCCGCTATGACTTGTTGTTACTGTTGGATCTCCGGGATTATTATCTGCAACACAATATCCAAAATATGCATTTGTAACTGAAGTTTTATTCTCTCCAATAATACATATCCCATAATAACCGTTTTCGTAGGCATAAATGTTGGTAAACCTGAAATTACTACCAGAGATTGAGACTACCAGTCCAGAATGTTGAAAACCATAAATATCAACACTATCAACGCTGACATCAGTGCAGGATTCTATCAAAACACCATCTCCTTCATTTCCATCATTACGTCCATTTCCCCTAAAATTGAGATTTTTAATTTGTATAAAACTTGACCCATTTGCTTCAAATCCAGTTCCATTCTGCGCATCAATGATTGCTCTTTCCGAACCATATGAATCAAGATAAATGCTATCGGTTAAGGTTCCTGAGTCATTTAAATCAAAAAGTATATTCCCCTGAAAAGTTTCTCCTCCCTGAAAATAAATCCTATCTCCCGGTTCAAAATCAATGCTGTTTATTTTGTCAATAGTCTGCCATGCTTGGTCAGGAGATGTTCCAGCATTACTATCATCACCCAAAGGACTTAAATAATATGTACCCAAACCACCTGATTTAACAATTGTACCTTCTTTCAATAATAAAGACTTTGCCCTTTTTTTTATTAGGGGTTTAACACCTTTTCGATAAGTCAAATTTGCATTTTCTAAATGAATAGATTCATCCTTAAAAATTTTCTTATCTGTTTCATTTTGCGCAGATGAAGGCAAGAATAAAAAAATCTGAAACAGTAGACTTAATAAAGCAAATCTCAGTATAAATCTTTGAAGCTTTAAAAACTTTTTGAAATTACAAGTGTCCATTAATCTGTAAAAATAGGGTAATAAAAAAGTAAAAATAACTTAAATAATTAAAAATCAAACAAATCAAATTTCATATAACGTGATTAAATAACAACTTTATTTGAAACAAAGTTCTAAAATCTTCAGAATAACCTAACTTTTTTCTGTATTACTTAAACCTTCAATCTTTTAAATTATTAGAATCAAACCAACCATATAACAACTATTTGTAATTTACAATTTCCCCATCCTTTAATTCCAAATAATTACTGAAACATTCCGGTATCTCCTCAGGAACATGTGTAACAAAAATCATTGCGCAATTTGAATTGGACGCTATTTCGTTTAACAGATTTTTTAACATTCTTATATGTGAATTATCCAATCCCTGAAAAGGTTCATCAAGAATTAACAGTGGAGGATTTTTCACCAAAGTTCTTAAAATTAACACCACTCGCTGTGCCGAAGTAGAAAGTTCGTCAAAATTTTTATCTGAAATTTTACCGTAACCAAGTTTTTTCAACCACCGTAATGCGACATCGCGTTGATAACCTGTTGATTTTTTATATACACGTTCAATTTCATTAAATCCTGAACAGATCAGATTCACAACATTTTGTTTCCCGGAGACATATTGGTGAAATTCCGGAGAAATAAAACCTATCTTTTTTTTAATATCCCAAATAGATTCGCCACTACCTTTTTGTTTTCCAAACAATCTTATATCGCATCCATATGCTTTTGGATTATCTCCAAAAATCATATTTAGCAAACTTGTTTTACCAGAACCATTTGGTCCCAGAAGCACCCACCTTTCCCCTGCATTGACCTGCCAACTGATTTTATCAAGAATCACTTTATTCCCATATTTAAGCGAAACATTATTCAAATTTATTAATTCGTTAAATTGCGAATCTGCCCATACAAAATTTTCACTACCGAGATTCAATTTTTCTGCAGTTTTTTCTCTAAACTCAGATATGAAACCGGAATGTACCATAATTCCTTCTTTTAAGAAGATAATCTTTTTTACTTCAGCAGGGAAATCATCTAAAGTTAGTCCGGTCATTACGATTGTATGTCCTTCTGATATTAAAGCATTCAGCATTTTTGCCAAAAGCTGACGGGCATTTTTATCGAGACCTGTAAACGCATTGTCAAGCACCATTAAATCAGGATTTGAAGAAAGTGCCTTAAGCAACTCAAGTTTTCTTTGTTCACCATTCGATAAATTTACAATATGATTATTTACAAAATTTTCAAGTCCGAATGTGTTAAGAAGATGTTCTACCAGATCCTGATTTTCAATTTTCCTGATTTCATCCATTACCTTAGGTAATAGGTCTGTGTCAATTTTATTCCATCTTTGCTGTCGATAAACTTCATGCCCGTTAGATAAGGATAAATGAGAATGAAATGGTACAAATATTTTACTCTTAAATTCATCATTACTTATATCTCCTCCAACATTTACAATCCCCAAAATTGCTTTTGCTAAAATTGTTTTACCACTTCCGTTTGGACCGATTATTCCTAATCCATCTCCCTTTTGTATTTGAAGATTAATATCTTTTAAAATCAACGACATCCTGATTCTAACATATGCATTTTTCCATATCATTACTCAAAGATAAAATACTGTAAATTTTTTAATAAATGATATTTTTAATTTATGTGCTTTTCAAAGATAATTTCAGCTTAGTATTTTAAATCATGTAATGAATCAATTCCAAAATCATTATTTTAGGCGATTAAATTTTACAAATATGATAAATAGATTCCTGCTTTCTGTATTTGCGATTTTAATTTCTTTCAATATTTTTTCAAACAACAAAGTCGATTCTCTTTATATGAGTCAAAATTTTGACAAAAGCGAATATTTTATTGAAATGCGGGATGGAATTCAATTATACACGCTGGTATATACTCCAACAGACAATTCCATGAAATACCCAATTCTCCTAAACCGAACTTGTTATAATGCCTCAAAATTCGACAATTTTAAAATTCACGGCTATCCTTCAGATTATTTGGTTAGGGACAAATATATCCTGGTTTATCAGGATGTTCGGGGAAGGTATATGAGTGAAGGTACATTTGATAACATGCGCCCAAATATTCCCGGGAATGATATAAATAACAAAAAAGATATTGATGAAAGTTCTGATACATGGGACACAATAGAGTGGCTTGTGAAAAACATTAAAAACAACAATGGGAAAGTTGGAATGTATGGAATTTCCTACCCCGGATTTTATGCAGCAGCAGCAATTCCTGATGCCCACCCTGCATTAAAAGCTTCTTCGCCACAGGCCCCAATTGCCGACTTCTTTTTCGATGATTTTCATCATATGGGAGCATTTTTGCAAAGTTATACCGGGGCTATGCCAATTTTTGGGCATCAAAAAAATAAGCAAACAAAAAAGGCATGGTATCGCGATAAATTTATGAGAATATATAGCGAAGATATTTCAGATGGATATAATTGGCATTTACAAAAAGGTCCGTTAAAAAACATCACAAAGGATTATTTGCACGATAATTTTTTCTGGCAACAAATTGTTGAACATCCAAACTATGATGAATTTTGGCAAAAAAGAAATTTACTTCCTCATCTGAAAGATGTAAAACATGCTGTTTTAACTGTTGGCGGCTGGTTTGATGCTGAAGATCTATATGGTCCTTTAAATATCTATAAAACCATTGAAGCAAACAGTACAAAGGCAAACAATACAATCGTTATGGGTCCCTGGTCTCATGGGGCATGGGCCCGTGAAAGGGGAAAAACCACGCACAATCATGTTTATTTTGGTGATAGTATATCCAGTTTCTTTCAACGAGAAATTGAGCGTAATTTCTTCGCACATTATTTAAAAGATAAAGAAATTGAAGAAATTCCGGAAGCTTATATGTACGACACCGGGGCAAAAAAATGGAAAATTTTTGATACCTGGCCACCCAAAGATATTCCGCCGGTAAAACTATATTTTGGTGAAAACGAAAAACTTTCCATAGATAAACCAACTCCAAAAAACCAGAAATTTGAATACAATAGCGATCCGGCAAAACCTGTTCCTTACCGTTCTGAAATAGAAAGAGTAACTTTTACTCCACGGCTTTTTATGACCGATGATCAAAGACACGCTTCCCGCAGGCCTGATGTAATAACATTTAAAACCGAACCTTTAAAAAAAGATATTGTATTGGCAGGTGAAATTATGGCTAAACTTAAAGTGTCAATGACTGGAACAGATGCCGATTTTATTGTAAAACTCATTGATGTTTATCCCGATGATCATAAAAACTATGACCATAATCCGAAACATATTGTTATGTCTGGCTACCAGCAACTGGTGCGTTCCGAGGTTTTCAGAGGTAGGTTTAGAAACAGTTTTGAAAAACCCGAACCTTTTGTTCCCAATGAAATTTCAGATGTTGAGTTTCCGCTTCAGGATATTCTACACACCTTCAAAAAAGGTCATCGAATTATGATTCAGATTCACAGTACCTGGTTTCCCTATATCGATAGAAATCCTCAGAAATATGTCGATAATATTTATAAGGCAGATGAACAGGATTTTATCAAATCGAAAATTAGTATATACGGGTCTTCAGTTGTTGAAGTTGGAAAAAAAGTTACATTCGATATTATTTCAAACTATAATCGCTGAATTCGAAATACAGACATAAAATTCTGAAACTTATTTTAAGTTGATTTTGTTAACTTAGAAATTTTGAAAACTAAATTACCAATTATGAAATCCATCTTTCTTGCCTTAATTGTGGCCATTTTGATCCTTCCTGCTTCAGCACAAAAAAACAAAAATGAAAATTCTGCAGAGGTAGATTCAGTCTATTTAAAAAGTTTAACATGGAGAAACATTGGACCTTTTCGTGGGGGAAGAAGCTGTGCGGTTACCGGCGTTGAGAATAAACCAAATCTTTATTATTTTGGTTCAACAGGAGGTGGAATTTGGAAAACTACCGACGCGGGAAATACCTGGGAGAATATTTCTGATAAATATTTTGGAGGGAGTATAGGTGCAATTTCGGTCAGCAAAAGTGATAATAATGTAATTTATGTTGGCCAGGGCGAAAAAACTATTCGTGGTAATGTAAGTAGCGGTTTTGGTGTATGGAAAACAGTTGACGGGGGAAGAACATGGGAACATGCCGGATTGGAAAACACGCGCCTGATTAGCAGAATAAGAATTCATCCTAAAAATTCGGATATTGTTTTTGTGGCTGCAATGGGCGATTTGTTCAAAGACAGTGAAGATCGTGGAGTTTATAAATCGACAGACGGAGGTAAAAGCTGGAAAAAAGTATTATTTGCTAATGCCGGAAGCGGAGCAAGCGATTTAATTTTTGATCCTGCCAATCCAAGGATCATGTATGCCAGTACCTGGACTTTTAGACGTACACCTTATTCTTTAAGCAGTGGTGGCGAAGGAAGTAAACTTTGGAAAAGTACGGATAACGGCGAAACATGGGAAGAAATAAGCAAAAATCCGGGATTCCCCAAAGGATTATTGGGTGTTATTGGGGTAACCGTTTCACCTGCAAACCCTGACCGCGTTTGGGCAATCGTTGAAAATGAACCGGATGGAGGAGTGTACAGAAGTGATGATGCGGGTGCCACCTGGAAAAAAATGAACAATGACCGAAATCTTCGTCAACGTGCATGGTACTATTCAAGAATTTATGCCGATACAAAAGATGCAAAAAAAGTTTACGTTTTGAACGTCGCCTATCATACAAGTATAGATGGAGGAAAGAATTTTGACAGAAGAGTTGCACCTCATGGAGATCACCATGATCTATGGATTGCACCTGAAGATCCGGACCGAATGATTATTGGTGATGATGGAGGTGCACAAATTACATTTGACGGGGGTAAAAACTGGACCACTTATTATAACCAGCCAACCGCTCAATTCTACAGGGTCACAACAGATGATCATTTCCCTTTCAGAATTTACGGAGCGCAGCAAGATAATTCTTCAGTGAGAATTAAACACAGAAGCGATGACAGATACATCACAGAAAAAGACTGGGAAGTTACTGCCGGTGGAGAAGCCGGGCATCATGCCATTTACCCAAAAGACAATGATATTATTTTAGGAGGCGAGTACGGTGGTTTTATGAGCCGGATTAATCATCACACAGAACAACAACAAGTCACCAATGTTTGGCCAAATAATCCGCTCGGGCACGGTGTTGAAGATATGAAATATCGTTTTCAGTGGAATTACCCGCTGTTTTTTAGCAAGCACAATCCTGAAAAACTTTATGCATTTAGCAACCATGTTCACGTAAGCACTGATTTGGGTGTTACATGGGAAACCATTAGTCCGGATTTAACAACAAACGATACGACTAAACAAGGCCCCAGTGGCGGACCTATAACAAAAGATAATACAGCAGTTGAATACTATTGTACCATTTTTGCGGCAGCTGAAGCCACAGAAAACGGGAATATTTTATGGGTTGGCAGCGATGATGGCCTACTTCATATAACAAAAGATGGTGGAGATAACTGGGAAAATATTACCCCAAAATCAATCCCTGAATTTACCCAGATTAATTGTATTGAAGCTGATCCATTTAACGAAGGTGGTCTTTTCGTAGCGGCTACCCGGTACAAATGGGGAGACTATGAACCCTACATGTACTACACCTCCGATTATGGAAAAAGCTGGTCGAGGATAGATTCAGGTATTGACAGACTTCATTTTACACGTGCAATCAGAGCTGTTACTGAGAAAGAAGGATTACTCTTTGCAGGAACTGAATATGGTTTGTATATGTCGTTAAATAATGGTAAAAGCTGGCAACTTTTCCAAAATAATTTACCCGAAGTGCCAATTACAGATCTTGCCGTAAAAGAACATTCTTTAATTGCAGCAACACAAGGCCGTTCATTCTGGATTCTTGATGATATAACTCCCCTTTACGAAATGGAAAATGTAAAAGATCAGGAACTTTATTTGTTTACTCCAAAACCAACTTACAATTTAGGAGCGGGTTATGGAGGAAAAAACAAAACACAGGGTGAGAATCACCCAAATGGAGCTATCCTTAATTATTACATAGAAAAAGTTGATACTGCTCTTGATTATACCTTACAATTTAAAAATGAAGCGGGTGATGTATTAAAGACTTTCAGCAATAAAGCAAAAGAAAAGGAAAATAATTGGGAGCCAAAAGAGGGTTCAAACCGCTTTATCTGGAACCTGAGAACGGAAGGAGTAGATAAAATTGATGGAATGATTTTGTGGTTCTCAATTTCGAACGGGCCTTATGTATTACCGGGCAATTACACAGTAAGCTTACAAAGTGGAGAAATTAAACAGGAAGTACCTTTAACAATTCTTCAGGATCCAAGAAATAATGCCACCATTGAAGACCTGCAAGCTCAATATGATTTTGTCCAAAATGGAATTGACAAAATGAATTCAATGAATAAAACCATTCGCGAAATAAGAAAAGTCAATGGTCAGCTTACAGATTTAAAATCAAAAACGGATAACAAAGAAATTATTTCAGAGATTGACAGTTTGATGAAAAAAGGTAACGAAATTGAAAAGGCACTGTATCAGACTAAAAATAAAAGTCCTCAAGATCCATTAAACTACCCCATCCGACTGAATAATAAATACGGACATGTTATAGCTCTTGCAAGCATTGGATTTAACCGACCAACAGTTTCTATGTATGAAGTTGAAAAAGAATTGGGAGAATTGATTGATAAAGAACTAGAGCATTGGGAAGAAACAAAAACCAATTTAACTTCACTTGACAAAAAAATAAGAGATGCCAATGTTCCATTTATAAAATGGTAATTACCAGCTTAAAATATAAACATCCAGATTCTGTTTAATCATTAAAAATCTTGCGATATGACTAAAAAAATCAATAAAATAGAAAGACGAGAGTTTATAAAAACCAGTTCAAAATATTTTGCCGCAACCATGTTTTTCGGTGCTGCTGGATCAAATGTATTTGGAGGAAATAGTTCAGTAAAATCAATTCCTTCAGTTACATTAAATAATGGGATTGAAATGCCCATGCTTGGCTTTGGGACACTTTACCTAACTGATGAACTTGGTGTGCGATGTGTTTCTGATGCAATTTCATTAGGTTATCGATTAATAGATACTGCAACAATTTATGGCAATGAAGAATCGGTTGGAAAAGGAATTAAACAAAGTGGAATTGACAGAAAAGAACTTTTTGTTACTTCAAAACTTTGGGTCGATGATTCTGGATACGAGGGCACAAAAAAAGCTTTTCAAACTTCTTTGAATAAATTGGGACTCGATTACCTTGATCTTTATTTAATCCACAGGCCAAGAGGCGATGTAAAAGGTACATGGAAAGCCATGGAAGAATTGTATAAGGAAGGTAAAATCAAAGCGATTGGCGTAAGTAATTTCGAGGATGAGCATCTGGAAGATTTAACTTCCGGTTTTAAAACAGTACCTGCTGTTAATCAAATTGAAACGCACTCCTTTTTTCAACAGGAAAAAGCTAGAAAATCTTTGATCAATTACGGAATTCAAATGGAGGCCTGGTCGCCTTTTGCGCAAGGAAGAAACGAACATTTTACAAACAAAGTTCTTGCTGAAATTGGTAAAAAGTATAATAAAACCAATGCACAGGTGAGTTTAAGGTGGCATTTTCAAAGAGGCATTGTTGCCATCCCAAGATCATCACAAAAAGCTCACATGAAAGAAAACCTTGAAATTTTTGATTTTGAATTGAATAAATCTGAAATGCTTACCATCGCGAATTTGGATTTAAATAAAACGCAATTCCCTGAGTGGAGCTAAACAATTTGTGTCGACATTGTTTTTATATTCTAACAAAACATAAGCTTCACAAAGGATGCCTTTAAAAATTATCATCTACAATATTATTGTACTTATTGTATTGATAGTTAATTCATGTACTGTAAGCTGGAACAAAGCAATTCGGTACGGTGACATAAAACAGGAAGAATTTTACGAAACCCTGGACATCGAAATCAAAAATAATTTGGTTTTTGTCCCTGTTCAAATCAATGGTATTACATACCGCTTTTTATTCGATACGGGAGCTATGTTTAGTATTTCCAAAGAAATTCAGGAAGAGCTGAAATTCAAAGTTGTGAGTAAAGGGAATTTGGTTGATTCGGATAAAAACAGGTCTAAGGTAAGTTATGTTCGGGTAGATGATTTACAAATCGGAAAAATCAACTTTGAAAATCAAACAGCCTTTGTAGCCAACTTTAAAGCGAATCCCATTTTAGAATGCATGGAAATTGATGGAATTGTTGGCTCAAATCTAATGCGACATTGCATTTGGACTGTCGACCAGCAAAACCAAAAACTATCTTTTGGCACCTATTTAAAACCGGAGTATATAAAGGATGCTGAACAAGTTCCATTCAAAACTGACAATCAATACGATATTCTTTTGAACATTGAAATTGGAAAAGCTACGCTTAAAAACATAAAATTAGATTACGGTTCGAACGGGCCACTAAGCATATCGAAAAGTAATTGGGATGTTCTGAAGGAAAATGATATTATTCAGAATTCGATAGTAGAAAGAGGAATTAAAAACTCAGGAATATTTGGGAAACCAGTTAAAATAAGTAGAGAAACTACTTTTACCGATTCACTAAAAATGAATGATTTTTATATCGAGAATGTTCAAATCAGAACAGGCACTTCCAGGTTGTTTGGCAATAAAATTTTATCAAAATATACGGTTTCTATCGATTATAAAAACAAAAAATTGTTCTTTCAAAAAAACGATTCTATTTCTACTACGAATTGGACTTACGGTTTTAAAGTAGGATATAATTCATCGAAAGGTATAGTTATAAATTCTGTAACAGAGAATTCAAAAGCTTTTGAAGAAGGTATTCTGACCAACATGAAAGTTGCAAAAATTGACTCTCTGAATTTCGAACTTGGCAATGATTTTTGCGATTATGTTGATTTTATGCAAGATCCTCCGGAAGTTCTTTATATCCAATTAATCGACTCTGTTGGAGAGAAAGTAGATTTTAATATTCAACGAACAGACTTAAAAAAGATTTTCCTGAATTAAAATACACAGGCACGAATGCTATTACTTCTGAAAAAGATACAGGCAGTTCCCTAACACAATCCGGGGTAAAAGATTAAGTAACACCAGACGAAAATTAGCGGATAAACAAAACAAATCAAAAAGTTGTTGTTCTGGATATCAAATCTAATTAACAATAAAATGAAGACAATTTTTCTGATTCTTTTTTCTCTGGTTCTTGGTTTCACCGCTCACACCCAAACCAAAAATCCAAATTATGACGAAGCCTTGGCTAAAAAACTGAATGCCGATGATTACGGCATGAAACAGTATGTTTTGGTAATTCTTAAAACCGGTGAAAACACATCCGCTACCGAAGAAGAAACCGCTAAACTTTTCAGAGGACATATGGAAAACATTGGCCAGCTGGTAGAGGAAGGCAAGCTGATTGTTGCAGGTCCAACAGGAAAAAATGAAAGGACGTACCGGGGTATTTTTATATTCGATGTACCAACCATTGAAGAAGCAAAAGAATTGGTTATTACAGATCCTGCAATAAAAGAAAAATTACTGGATGTGGAATATTACGAATGGTATGGTTCAGCTGCACTTTCGGAATATTTGGCTGCATCCGATAAAATCTGGAAAATTCAGCCCTGAATAAACTATCAATATCCCTAAGCAATTTGTTAACAGAACATTCCACTTAAACTTTTCCGGGAAGCAAACCGTTCTATGCTTATACAACTATGAATATTATCAATGAAAAAATTTAGATTGGGATTAGTTTTTACATCCATGTTACTCTTAACAATTTCATGTAAAAACGATGTTGAAGATATTATCGACTGTTTGTTTGAACCTGCTTATATTAGTGTATCCACTTCGGTTGATGAACAAAATGAAAAAATGGTCACTTTCACTGTTGATTATTCAGGTGATTATACCTTAGATACAAATATCACCTGGGATTTTGGTGACGGAAACGTAAAAACACACAACGGTACAAGCATTACACATACTTATTCAGCTTCAGGCGGTTATAAGGTGATCTCAAAAATAACGCTCAGAAACGGAGATGCGTATTGTACTTTTGATCATAGCACAAATGTGTCAGTTAAGTAAAACCCGTAAACAAAATTATTTTTAAGTACCGGAAACAGTTTCCGGTATTTTTTTGGAAATATTAATTCTTTAAAAAAACTAAATACCTGTAATCACAATTAAAGATTGCTATTGTTGTGCAGGAGTTAACATGAAAATAAAAATTCTTAAAAACAAAAATTCAAACCCTATTTTGTATATTTAGTTATTAAATCAAACATTATGAACACAGTCAGGAATGTTGTATTTTTAATTTTTCTTTTTCTGTATGGTACTACAATACACGCTCAAACAGACAGTCTTTCCACTGAAACAGATTCAATATCAAAGAACGATTCAATACAAGAAGCAATTCTAAACAGTTTTAATCAAAAAATTTTAGAAAACGAAAAACAACGTATTGCAGACTCCACCAAGAAAGCTGATTTGGAAGCTCAACTTAAGTCATTAAAAACAACTGATAATCTGCAAAAAGAAGAGCTGCTCAGACAATTAAGTGATATTGAAGAAAAAGAACAAAAAAGAATTGCAGAACAAAAAGCCAGAATTGAAATACTAAGGTCTGCCGCAAAAGGATTTCCGGTTATCGGGGTTCTGGAAGACACTCTTTTTCTTGTAGGAACCAGAATTGGAGCATCTACCCCAAAAGAACGTGCTGAAAGAATAACTTCAAAAATTGAAGAATTGTATGAGAATGAAAATTTCAATCCTGATTCACTTATTGTAACAAAATCAGATATAACATTTGATATAATCTATGGTGAAACCATAGTGATGGGAATTTCTGAAATAGATGCTTTATGGTATGACAAAAGTATGGAAGAAGTTGCCGTTGAGTTCAGGAAAACCATTGCCGATTCAGTAGTAAAAGCACAAAAAGATAACAGTTTTATTAAATGGCTGATTCGTATCGGACTGGTAATTCTGGTTCTTGTTGTGGCAAGATTGATCGTTTGGCTGATTGCAAAAGGATATACCCGGGCTTTAAAATTTGTACATACTAATAAAGAAAAATGGCTAAGAGATTTTTCATACCGCGATTATACTTTTATAACAAAAGTGCAGGAGTTACAAATCGTACTGTTCCTGTTAAAAGTTTTTAAATGGTTTATTTATGCTGTTCTGCTTTATGTAATACTTCCAATATTATTCAGCATTTTTCCATTTTCACGTGATTGGGCAAGTAGCCTGTTTCATTTGGTTTGGTCACCATTGAAAAATGTTTTTATAAGTATCTGGGATTTTCTTCCCAATATGTTTAGTATACTGGTAATCATTTTTGTAATGAGATATGTAGTAAGATTTGTACGTTACATATTTGCCGAAATAAAAGCAGAAAAACTGGTATTGTCAGGCTTTCACAAAGACTGGGCCATGCCCACTTTTAGTATTGTTCGCTTTTTGTTATATGCGTTTATGATAGTACTGATATTTCCATTACTTCCTGGTTCCGACTCCCCGATTTTTAAAGGAGTGTCTGTTTTTATTGGAATATTATTTTCATTAGGTTCATCAACTGCTATTGCCAATATGGTTGCTGGATTAGTTATTACCTATATGCGGCCATTCCAAATTGGTGATAGAATTAAGATTGCGGATGTAACCGGTGATGTAATTGAAAAATCACTTTTGGTTACCCGAATTAAAACTTTGAAGAATGAAATTATAACCATTCCCAACGCTTCTGTACTTTCGGGCAATACTACAAATTTTACAAGCCAAACTGAAGAAGATGGACAGGGTTTAATTATTTACACTTCGGTTACCATAGGTTACGATGTACCATGGAAAAAAATGTACGAAACATTGTTGGAAGCAGCTGATAGAACAGATATGGTTTTAAAAGATCCGAAACCTTTTGTTTTACAAACCAGTCTCGAGGATTTTTATGTGTCTTATCAGCTTAATGCTTACACAAGAGAAGCCAGCAAACAGGCAATTATTTATTCAAAGCTACACGAAAACATACAGGATTGTTGTAATGAAGCGGGAATTGAAATTCTATCACCACATTACCGTGCAGCCCGTGACGGAAATATGACAACCATTCCCGCCAGCTACTTGCCAAAAGATTATAAAGTGCCGGGATTTCATGTAAAAGTTGAAAGTAAAAAAGAAAAATAATTGTATGTTTTCAATTTATAAACCTTAGCAAATGCAGGAATTTATTGAGAAATATTTATTCGATCCCACAATCGGAAAACTGGTAACCATATTTCTGGGAGTTGGAATTATATGGATTATTGTGAAAGCTATCCAAAGAAAAGTTTTGGGAAGAATTAAGGATAATGACAATCGATACAAAGCCAAAAAATTTGGTGGTTTTATCGGATTTATCCTTACAGTATTACTGATTACCATTGTTTACAGTGATAAACTAGGCGGACTTACGGTTGCTTTTGGAGTAGCTGGCGCCGGAATAGCTTTTGCACTGCAGGAAGTTATAGCATCTTTTGCTGGCTGGTTAGCCATCATGTTTGGAAACTTTTACAAATCAGGCGACCGGGTAGAACTGGGAGGCATAAAAGGAGACGTAATGGATATTGGTGTGTTAAGAACCACCATTATGGAAACAGGAAATTGGGTGGATGGCGATTTGTATAACGGCAGGATAGTTCTGGTAGCCAACAGCTTTGTTTTTAAAGAACCTGTATATAATTATTCCGGTGATTTTCCATTTCTGTGGGATGAAATAAAAATCCCGGTTCAGTTTGGCAGTGATTATCAGAAAGCCAATGAAATGTTACTTCAAATTGGAAATGAAGTTGCCGGGAGTATATCAGATGAGTCTATCAAAAAGTGGAAAATACTTCAGAATATTTATCGTTTGGAAGATGCACAAACCAAACCCATGGTCTCCCTAATTGCAAATGATAACTGGGTTGAGTTTACATTACGTTACATTGTTGATTACAAACGCCGTAGAACAACAAAAACCGATCTTTTTACCCGAATTTTAAAAGCCGTTGAAGCATCAGAGGGAAAAATAAAACTTGCCTCAGCTACATTCCACCTGGTTGAAGCCCCGGAATTCAAAATAAATATTAAAGACAACTAAAAGATTTCCTGAAGCTGTTTCTTTATTTTCCAGGGTTTTGTATTTTCAGCAAACTGTTTTATCCTTATACCTGAATTTTAAATAATCAATTATTCAAAATAAAAATCAATGTTTACAAAAGAAACCTATATCAACCGAAGAAACCTGTTGAAAAGCAAATTTAAAAATGGCTTGATCCTTTTTATGGGTAACGATGAATGTGGAATGAATTACGCTGATAATACTTACCACTTCCGCCAGGACAGTACATTTTTGTATTATTTCGGAATAAATACACCCGGGCTTTATGCAGTATTGGATCTGGATACAGGAAACGAAATTATTTTTGGAAATGACCATACTATCGATGATATTGTTTGGATGGGTGACATGCCCTCAGTTTCTTCATTGGCTGAAAAATGTGGTATTTCAAAAACCGCTACTGTCGATAAATTAAAACCGTATCTGAAAAAGTCAAATAATGTACTTTTCCTTCCTCCTTATCGTCCTGAGCATCGAATCAAACTTTTTGAGCTTTTAAAAATTCATCCAAATGAGTTGGATGAAAAAGCGAATTTGAATTTGATAATTGAAGTAGCAAAACAAAGAAATATTAAAAGCGAGGAAGATATTATTGAAATAGAAAAAGCTGTTAATACTACGGTAGTGATGCATCGAACTGCAATGCAATATGCTAAACCGGGGATGACTGAAGCACAGGTATCGGCAAAAGTTACTGAAATTGCATTGGCTGAAAACGGCCAGTTGAGTTTTCCTGTAATTGCCACAATAAATGGAGAAACCCTGCACAATCATTATCACGGAAATGTAATAAAAGAAGGACAGCTGTTTTTGTTGGATGCAGGTGCTGAGACTGCGTTGGGCTACGCCGGAGATATGAGCAGTACATTTCCGGTAGCAAAAAAATTTACACCCGAACAACGGGATATTTACGAGGTTTGTTTTGAGGCTCACAATGCGGCAATCGAATCTTTAAAACCGGGCGTACATTTTCGCGATGTACATTTAAATACAGCTCGAATAATTTTTGAAGGATTAAAAGACCTTGGGTTTACAAAAGGTAATACAAATGATGCTGTTGCAAACGGCGCCCATGCAATGTTTTTCCCATGTGGATTAGGCCATTTGATGGGGCTTGATGTTCATGATATGGAAAATCTTGGAGAACAGTGGGTGGGGTACAACGGAATGGCAAAAAGTAAACAATTCGGATTAAAATCCTTACGCCTTGGTATGGAACTGGAACCGGGACATGTAATTACTATCGAGCCCGGAATATATTTTATTCCTCAGCTTATCGACCTTTGGCAAAAACAGAAAATAAATACGGAATACCTGAATTTTGATAAAATAAATCAATATCGAAATTTTGGTGGATTAAGAAATGAAGAAGATATTCTGATTACTGAAAACTCGTATAGAATTCTCGGCGAAAAACTTCCAAAAACAATCGATGCTGTTGAGGCACAACGGGAAATCGCATTTTCATAAAAATGAATTATTTTGAAGATAAGACAATTAGAAATCTGGTTGCGAAGGACAAGAATCTGGACAAAGGGGAATATGAAAACTGTATTTTTGAAAATTCCGATTTATCCAATTCCGATTTATCCGAAATAGTATTTTCCGATTGTACTTTTAAAGTTTGTAACCTGAGTTTAGCTACGCTTAAAAAATCAGCTTTCCGAAATGTAAAATTCCGGGACTGTAAAATGCTGGGGCTTCATTTTGAGGAATGCAATCAGTTTGGATTAGAACTTGAATTTGAAAGCTGTATTTTAAATCATACTTCATTTTTTAATATTAAAATCAATAATGCAAATTTTAAAAACTCAACTTTAATTGAAACAGATTTTACCGAATGTATCCTTACAAAATCCATTTTTGAAAATTGCAATTTATCCGGAGCAAAATTTGAAAATACAAATCTTGAGCATTCAGATTTTAGAACTTCGTTCAGTTATAAAATAGATCCGGAGATCAACCTAGTTTCAAAAGCTAAGTTTTCTTTTCCGGGGATTTTGGGATTGTTACATAAGTATGATATTCATATTGAATAAAACATTGACAAATGAGAAAAGCTAACCAGGAAATAAAAGATAATTCGATACTTGAAGAAATACTAAAACAAACTCAAATCTGCCGTATAGCAATGCTAAATAATGGTGAACCTTATATTTTACCATTCAATTACGGGTATCACAAAAACTGTATTTACATTCATTCTGCGCCGGAAGGCAAAAAAATTGAATTACTAAAAAAGAATCCAAAAGTTTGTTTTGAGCTTGAACAGGAATCAAAATTGATAAAAGGCGAAACTGCCTGTAAATGGAGTACCCTGTATCGTTCAATTGTGGGGTATGGATTTATTGAAATCCTTACCGGGTTTGAAGAAAAAATTCAAGGACTCGATATTATCATGAAACAACACGGTGCAAAAGGAAAAATGGAATTTAATAAAAAAGAGGTCGATTTTATAGTAATCCTTAAACTTACCATTACAAGTATGCGAGGCAAACATTCCGGAAACTGGAATAAAATAATGGATTAAATATTTAAATTCAGGAAAGAAAAATCTAAAAAAGCTAAATCCATGAGTGACAATAAAAACAACAATCCTGTTCAGGTTTTTGCCGGAACAAGTTTGCATTCGGGCATGCTTCAAAGTCTGTTAGATGATGCAGGTATAGAATCCTTTTTAAAAGACGATTTAATGGGAACTATCAATCCATGGGTAACAGAAGCAGGAGGAGTTGGTGCCGTTAAGGTTTTGGTTTCAAAAAGAAATGCTGCAAGAGCCATTCAAATTGTAAAGGAGTTTGAAAAAAACCTCAAAAACACTGCTGATTAAATAATTTTGTTTTAAACGTTGAATGAAAATTGATACAAAGGCTAAACAAAGTTCATAAAGCTAAAGTTATTATAGAAAACTTTGTTTATGAAACGAACACGAGTTTTCATTCTTCAAATTCACAAATAAAAAGAATTAAAATTCATTGGGAGTTCCATCGAAATGAGCTTGCGAATTCTATTGAATTCCTTTAAAGTAAACAATAGTATGAAATAAATACAAATGAAATAATCAATTTTAATGAGATAAAACGAGCATGCAAATTGCTTTTTCACACAGGAGGGTGATTAAAAGCGAGTTCCATGAGTTTCCATTGAAAACAAACAATTTTAAACGAATGAAAATTGAAGCAAACTCACCTGAGAATTATATTGAACAAATTCCTGAAGAAAGACAACCGGCGATGAATCGTTTGCGCCAAACCATACTTGAAAACCTGCCGGAAGGTTTTAATGAAGAAATGAGTTATGGAATGATAGGTTATGTAGTTCCTAAAACAATTTATCCTGAAGGTTATCATTGCGACCCGAAACTACCACTTCCATTCATGAATATTGCAAACCAAAAAAACTTTATTGCATTTTACCATTCAGGCATATATGCCGATAAAGAAATACTGGATTGGTTTGTAAAAGAATATCCAAAGCATACCAAACTAAAGCTTGATATGGGTAAAAGCTGTGTCAGGTTTAAAAAACCCGACCAAATTCCATTTGAGCTAATTGGAGAACTTGTAAAAAAAATAAGTGTAAAAGATTGGATTGACACCTATGAAACCAACATAAAAAGATAGCAATGAAAAAAGTAACCGGAATTGGAGGAATATTTTTCAAATGTAAAGATCCTCAAAAAGTTAAAGATTGGTACAGTAAAAACCTTGGATTAAATACCGATGAATATGGAACCAGCTTTGAATGGCGTGAAGGCGAAGATCCAAACAAAATGGGATTTACGCAGTGGAGTCCTTTCCCGGATTCTACTGAATATATTAATCCTTCAAAAAAAGACTTTATGATCAATTACAGGGTTGCCGACATTGAAGCACTTGTTGAAGAATTAAAAAAAGAAGGCGTCAATGTGCTTGATGAAATTGAAAGCTACGACTACGGAAAGTTTGTTCATATAATGGATATTGAAGGAAATAAAATTGAACTTTGGGAACCGGTTGATACAGAATATGATAAGATTGCGGAAGGACGTACCAAATAAAAATTAGCACGGAAATACAAAGCTAAAACTTTATGCATAAAATAATTGTTCTAACCACTCTGACTATTCTATTTACCAGTGGCTTTGGCATTTCCCAAAACTTTCCCGGGATTTTAAAAGGAACCTGGAAACTCGAAAATAAAAATACATTTGAACATTGGGATCTGATAAACCACGAAACACTAAAAGGTATTGTTTACAAAAAAAATAATGAAAATATTGAGATTCAGGAATACCTTGATATCCGGAAAAAAGAAGATAACTTAGTATATACAGCAACAGTTCTGAATCAAAACCAGGGTTTACCTGTAGATTTTAAACTTGCCCAATCTGACAGCATATATTCATTTGAAAACAAAAATCACGACTTCCCAAAATTTATTCGTTATAAATTTGAGTCGAAAAACAGAATGATTGTAACTATCGGTGATGAAAAGAAAAGTTATGAAATGACTTTTCACAAAACTGATTAAAATATAAATTACCGGTTGAAACACATAATTCAAAAATGTTTTTTGTAAAGTCAATTTCATTAAATTTATAAAGTGAAAAAGTTAAAAACTACCAGACGAAAGCGTCAGAAGCAAAAATCGAAACTGGGCATGGCTCCGGGTTCCCTTGTTTTCACCGGAAAACAAAAGATGTCGGAAGTAGATATCTCAGTTTTAAAATATTCTGAAAACGGATGTGATGAAAGTTCTCCAAAAAGTATCGATGAAGTAATCACAATTCTGAATAGCTCTGAAAACGTTACCTGGGTGAATATCGACGGACTGCACGATGAAAAATCGATAGAACAAATCTGTACTTTTCTTGGTGTTCATAAACTAAGTATGGAGGATATTCTGAGTATCGGTCAAAGGCCTAAATTGGAAGAATACAACAATTATTTACAGGCAGCAATAAAACTTCTTTCACTTGATGCTGAAGAAGATACAATTGATTACGAACAAATCTCTTTTATCCTTAAAGGTAATGTACTGGTTTCCTTTCAGGAAAAAACCGGAGATATATTTAGTGGTGTGCGAACACGTATAAAAGAGGCGAAAGGAATGATAAGGAAACGTGGTGCTGATTACCTTTTATACGCCTTACTGGACTCAGTTGTTGATCACTATTTTATTATCATCGAATCTTTTAGTGAAAAACTTGAAGACCTGGAAACTGAACTTCTTGATAATCCTGATCAAAACTCTTTAAACAAACTTCATGCTTTACGTCGGGAAACTCTTTTACTAAGAAGATCGATTTACCCGTTACGGGAAATGGTCAGCAAATTTGAAAAACTTGAAGAGCCAATTTTAAACAGCGATATTAAAGTATTCATCCGCGACCTGTATGACCATACTATAAAAGTTATTGAGAATATTGAAGTTTTAAGGGATATGAGTTCCGGGCTTATAGATCTATACATGAACAGTGCTTCGAACAAAATGAATGAAATAATGAAGGTACTCACCATTATGTCAGCCATTTTTATTCCAATTACTTTTATTGCCGGTTTATATGGAATGAATTTCGTCAACATTCCGGAACTTCAATACAGAAATGGATATTTTATTGTTTTGGGAGTAATGCTTATTGTACTGATTGGAATGCTAATATTTTTGAAACGTAAAAAGTGGATTTAAAACCGGGCTCTAACGGATTCAAATCTTCGATTTAATGGCGGATCGGAATCCGTTAAACCCGATTTGCAAATAAATTAATCTTCATCATTATCCTCTGCAATCAACGGTTCTGAATCAACCGGATCGGCTGGGTT
>CAJXZG010000018.1 GCA_913063265.1 uncultured Prolixibacteraceae bacterium
TTGCGAAGGTACATACACATGGGTATACCTATACACTGATTGTGCAGGACTAACATTTGAATGGACCTATACATATAATATCCAATACAATAGTGGTCTAACACCACCTAAGGATGCAATTGTAACCGTATCATGTCCTTCTGAAGCAGTTGAACCAACTCCACCAGAAGTAAAAGATGCCTGTGGAAGAATAGCGGATGTTGAGTTAATCAAGGAACCAGAAACCATATTAAAATGGGCAATCATTTGTGAACGTGAAGTCATTTATACCTTCCGTTATACCTCATGCGATGGTTCTACTGCTGACTGGAAGTTTACTTATATGATAGAATACGAAGACGTAATTATGCCACCAAATGGTTATAAAACCATTTCATGTGCAGACGAACTTTATACTCCAACTCCTCCCGAAGTTAAAGACAGATGCGGTCATGTATTAGAATATGAAGGACCTTATGTAAGTTCTATCCCGGAATGCGAAGGAGAAGTAACTTACACATGGGAGTTCATGGATTGTAACAGAAAAGTTTATCAGTGGACTTATACCTTCACGATTAAACTCGAATACAAAAACTGTGAAACTGCATTTGCCAGAGGAAATATGAATGAATGTTTCCTTGCTGATTCAGATTTGGGAAATAGCAGATGGGGTTGGACCAATAAAATTATACCTTCATCAGAACCATACATTTTGCCACTTTGGAAAGGTGCTCCGGCCTGTGACCCAATATCTGCAGGGAAAGGTGTTCAGGTTGGTAATGCCATAATAAATTACTACAATGGTTCGCTTACTGTTGAGTATGCTCTATTCGAAAATAATGTAATGGAAGAAGCCCATATTTATGTAGGATGTGAAAAATATCCAACAAAAGATGGTACAAATACTGTAGCTCCCGGACAATATACTTATGTAGGTGAGAAACTTGACCATCCACAAAACTTAGTTGTTCCATTCACAGATGTTAACGGAGAGGTATATATTGTTGCTCATGCAGTTACTTGTGAAGAATACTGTGGTTGCGGGCCTGAAAGCGAAACTATTAACCCAATTAGTTTAGGAATTGATTGTACCAATGGTGGTCCAGATGTTGCAATGCTTGGAAATATGTCAGTTTACGGTTCTACATCAACAAAGGCCAATCGTCGTGCGGTTCCGGTAACTTTCTCTGAAGATGGGGATATTCAAAGTATCAGTATCTTCCATAATGGTGGTACGGGCAATGTTTTACTGGCTGTTTATGCTGATAATTCCGGTTCTCCTAATTCTCTGCTTGGAACATCTCCTTCTACCCCAATTAATGCTTCCGACGGATGGCAGACTGTTTCCTTATCAAGTACTGTTCCGGTAAGCAACGGTGAAACTGTTTGGCTGGCATGGGTATTTGAAAATAACCCGGGAATCAGATATACCACCGGTACTCCGGCAAGAGCACAATCTGAGGACACATGGTCAGCTGGTATGCCTGCCACATTTGGCTCGGCTACTATGGCTAATTATAAGTATTCTGTCTATTGTACTTACACAACGGACGGAACAAAATCCGGATTTATTACCACAGAAGAATTGTCACCTCAATTCAGACCTTCAGAACTCAAAGTATATCCAAATCCATTCTCTGATTGGTTGCGATTTGAATTTGTTGCACGTGAAAATGTTAATGCACGAATTGACTTATATGATATGACAGGTAGACTTGTCAAAAATATATTCGAACAACCGATTGAAGCAGATATATGGTATGAAGCTGAATTCAGACCTGACACTGAAATTAGCGGAATTTATATTTACCGGGTAACTCTTGGAGATAATATTACCAACGATAAAGTGATATTTAAAAAAGAATAATCTGATTACCCCAAAAAGGTAAAAGCTTAATAAAAAGAATGTCCCGGAAACAATTGTTTCCGGGACATCTTTTATAAGGGGATTATATATTCTTTATTCAAAAGTTGAAACTATTCTTTTACAAATTTTTCATAGCTCACATGACCATCATTTACTATCACTACCAAATACATCCCCTTGACAAGACTATTTACTTCAACTCTTGTAATTATATCCGTTATATTTTTTGAAATTAGTTCCTTTCCTCTTAGATCAAAAATCGTATAATGTGCCCCTGGCTTAACAGAATTTAATTCAATATTTAAAAATTGATTTGTGGGATTAGGATATATTTTTAAGATATCTCTTTTAACACTTTCAGATTTGCTTGTCATAATCACCCCAAAAGAAGCCGCTTGATTTTCAAATGAAACCTTATAATCTTCCACTTCACCATAGTAATTATTGTCGCAAGAAGAAGGTGCTTTTGAATTTCGCATGGCAATTCTCATTCGGGTTGCTTCATTGGCATATGCAGGAATTATAAAACTAGATGTTATTGTTCCTTTTTTATTATTTAACGCTAACAGGTTTTCTCCTGAATCCTCAAAATCACCATCATTATTGAAATCTATCCACAACCTCCAAAAATTTCTGTTAGTTCCGTCGGCGGGAGACAGACTAATATCATAATTTTTCCCCGGGATAAGATAAATTGGAGTTGAATTTAAACTATATCCATTCCCTCCTGCAGAATTGCTAAAACTTCCAAAAGAAACATTTTTGATATAATCAGAATTACTGTTTATACCAACAGGAAAACAATATTCAGAAATACTCTTTTCATTTATAACGACATAATTTTTCTTTGTTTTTGTAACAGGTGCAAATCCTGGTTTTGTAACAGTTAATGAAACATCAAATTCACCAACGCTTGAATAACTTACCACCGGATTTCTTGCATTACTAAAAGAAGGATTCCCACCAGGAAAAGACCATTCCCATTGAGTTGGATCATTTTCTGACAAATCCGTAAATGAAATACTTTCTTCCACTGTTATATTGGTATTATTAGCTGAAAACTCAGCTACAGGAGCAACAGGAACAGCTTTTTGAAATACAATTGTATAGTCCTCCACTTCTCCCGCAGGGAAAATCTCACATTGTGAAGATGGTGAATTTTGTTTCATTGAAATCCGCATACGCGTTGAAATATTTAAACCTGAAGGAATTTTAATTTCACCGGTTATTGTTTTTGAACTGGCTTTGCTGGAAAAAACCAATTCATTGACATCATCAAAATCTTTATCCCCATTGTAATCTATCCATATGTTCCAACAAACCTTTTTACCCGGTCCTGAAAAGCCAGGACTAAGAATTACTTTCTGCGTTGTATTTTCTTCTATACTAAAAACATGGCCGGTGAAATCCTGATATCCTGATTCTCCGGATGAAGAAGAGGTATTGTTTAGCGAACCAAAACCAACAGACGAAATCCACATTCTTGATGCATTGCCCCTTGAAGAACAATAATCCGAAATTTCTTCCTTTACAGTTATAAAATCATTTATCTCCTTTATTGAAGAACCTGCATCATTAGTAACCATCAATGAAACAGCATATAGTCCTGGCTTTGTGTAAGAAACAATTGGATTTTGCAAATTTGAACTTCCCGGGTTACCTTCCTCAAAATTCCATAACCAAGTAGTAGGATTATTTAACGACAAATCTTTAAAAGCTATTTCTTCTCCCGGATTTATAATAGTTTTGTCTGTACTGAAATTTGCATCAGGCTGGATAACAGACTCTTGTACATTTACAAAATTTAAAAAGGTCTTTGTACTGGTTCCCTGTGCATTTGTTACCTTCAACGTAACATCAAATTCTCCAACAGAATTATATGATACTACTGGATTTTTGATTGAGGAAATTGCCGGATTTCCTCCATCAAAAGTCCATTCCCATAAATCAGGATTATTTGTTGAATTATCAGTAAAAATAATCTGCTCTCCTGATTCAATATTCGTTTTATTTGCAGAAATAGAAACAACCGGTGCACCATTTAATAAAGTATAATTACCATATTCGTCTATTGGGCCAAGTGAAGGATCTGCATCATTTCCGTCAGGAGTATCGGGGCCACCGCAGGTAGCAGGTTTTGGTCCTAAACCCCACCAGTAATAGCCATCTCCATCTGCATCTTTAAAAGTCACGTTGTATTCGTTAATTTCACTTACGATAGGAAGTTTTATTGCAATAGTCCATCCTACATTTGTTATTGGAGTTTCAACATATACATATCCTTCATCTCCAAAATCATATCCCCAACTATTTTTGTAAATCCAAACTGTTTTACCAATTAGAGGATCACCTGTTTCAACAGTTTTCCAGTTTCTTGTGAGACTTAAATCACGGTAGTAAAATATATCGCCCTCCTTAACCACTTTATATCCTACTAGGACCATTGCATGATTCCAATCGTAAAGTCCACTGCTTAAAGGGCCCAGATTAATTATCATACTTTTCAAATTATCCTCATTTTTTTCGTAAGGTGAAAATCCAAAATCAATCCGTCCGCTTATTCTCATTCTTTCCATTGGATTGGACATCTTTTCATTACAATCAACATCATTGGATGTATATATAAATGAGGCTTCATCAACTATCCCTTCATTCGCAATGTAGTCCAACGCTCTTGCTGGAGACCCTCCAATACAATCGCCAGCACCACTGCAAGACAACAAATCCTGTTCTGACAAGTCAAGGTTCAATTGCTGATTATAATATAAATTTGTTACTGCTTCAACAGCTCCTGTTGCTGCAAAAGCCCAACATGAGCCACAATTAAGTTGATCCGTTACAGGCGTAATCCAGTTTTTACCATGTCGATCCCGCCAGTCCCATTCATCAACGTATGGACTGGAACTTGCAGATTTTAATTGTGTATCAGAAGTTGAAGTTGAAATTACACCTCCCACGTAATACTCAAAGCCTGCCGGGAATTTACTTTGTCCAAACAATTTCTTTTTCTCTTCATAAGAAAGTTCTGAAACACCTGTATGACCAGCAATCCAGTTTTTTCCCTTCTCTTTAAGATTTTTATTTATTCGATCTATTTTTTCAGCATTTTGCTGCTTCTTTTTTTCTTTTTTGGTTTTAACGATATCTTTCCCGATTCCTACAGATTTATTATAAGTTAATCCTGTGAGATGGATAGAAGCATTTGAAATTTCAATCCTCATAGAATAGGGAGATAAATTATTCAATAAACAAGTCTCCTCGCATATTTCGTTGATTGTAATATCCCCCATAGTTTCAGCCAGCAAATGGTTGGTTTCATAAACCATATATTCCCTGAAATTTTTTGTTATCAGGATTACCCTAACAGAACTGGTTTCGTCAACCAGGTTTATTTTACCGCTAATCGCCAATCCGTATAACTTATTGACTTTCTTTTCAAAAGGAAATATTTCAGTATTCTCACTGATGAGTTGATCCAATTCAATGGTTTCCGGCTCAGTACCTTCCAGTTTAAATCCATTTCCATTACCTTGTCCAAAACTACACAGCACTCCAAAAACCATTACTGATACAATGATTAAAAGCGTCCCTTTTTTCATAATATTAATTGTTTAATCCGGTTGTTTATCACAAAATTATATCCAGGTTATAAACCAAAACGTCAATAACCTGCTTCTGAAATTTGTTCAATAATAAAATCAAATACATGTGGCCTGTACCACAAATACTTCACTAATTTTTCTAAACCTCTTATTGTTTACTAAAACTCAGGAATCTAAAGCGTCACTTCTTTTGTTTTCCATTTAAGGTTTGTCGGTGTAAACTTATGGTTATTTTTATTCTGATTCAATAATTTTATTACTCAAATCTCACAAATACAAGCAATTACTGGCACTTTAGGATTTTATTTATAATTAATCAAAATAAGCTGTTTAACTTATTGAAACTTTTTGTTTACTAAATACAATCTCCTGCAAATAAGAGATTTGGTAGCAATCCTAAATTTGAAGAATAAGCAATTTTAGTTTTTGAACATATTTTAATATTACCTGTTCAGGTTCTCAAATAATAAACCATGACAGAATTCTGGAACGAAAGATTTGGTGATAAAGAATATGCTTACGGTATAAAACCTAATGAGTTTTATAAAAATCAAATTCAAAAAATCCCCCCCGGAAAAGTTTTATTTCCTGCAGAAGGTGAAGGAAGAAATGCTGTTTATGCTGCAAAATCAGGTTGGCAGGTTACAGCTTTCGATCCCAGCATTGTGGGAAAAAGAAAAGCAGAAAATTTAGCTGCCAAAAATGGAGTTGAAATTGAATATTTAATTGATAATTACGAGTCTGTAATTTTGCCACAAGCGTCATTTGATTGTGTAGTTTTAATATTTGCTCATATGCATCCTATAAAGCGAAACGAATATCATCAAAAACTAATTTCATTTCTTAAACCAGGAGGAGCACTTATACTTGAAGGTTTTTCAAAAAAACAAATTAATAACGACACAGGTGGTCCTCGGAATATAGACATGTTATTTTCCAAAGAAGAACTGCTGTCTGACTTTAATAATTTGAGTAATTTAAAAATTGAAGAAAAGGATGTTTTTTTAAATGAAGGAATTTATCATCACGGAGTTGCCTCAACAATAAGAATTATTGGAATGAAATAACAACGAAATTTTATTACTTTCACCTCCTAAACCAAGATACCTAAATCAATTGAAAAAATTTCAATCCTTAATTCTGTTATACTTTATACTCCTCAACTCCGGTTTAGCCCAACCTGTAGTTAAAGCAATAAGAATTGAGAATCCACCAATTATAGATGGCGCAGTCAATGAAAAGCTCTGGGAAAAGGCTTTTGCAGTTGACGAATTTTATCAAAGAGAACCCTATGAAGGAGAACCTGTCTCTAAAAAGACGGTATTTTTGATTTGTTACGATGCCAATAACATTTACATTGCTGTAAAATGCTGGGATGATCCTGATAAAATTACGGCAAAGGAAATGGCCAGAGATGTTAGTTTGGGTAATGATGACCGGGTTCAAATTATTCTCGACACATATCTTAATAAAAGAAATGCCTACTGGTTTCAAATCGGTCCTCGGGGTTCAATTGGAGATGCATTGATAAGTGAAAATGGTGCAGGATTTAACAAACAATGGGATGGCTTATGGACAGGTAAAGCTAAAATATATGACTGGGGGTGGGAAGCCGAAATGGCAATTCCGTTTAAAACAATGGGATTTGATAAAGAAAATTCGCAATGGGGAATTAAACTTATCAGAAATATTGTGAACAACCTTGAAGCTTCTTACTGGCCTGTTGCAAATTTAAACACTTACCGTTTTCAGGTTTCGGATGCCGGAATTTTAGACGGAATTGAAAATATCACCCAAGGTATCGGGCTTGATATTTCACCATACCTGTTAACCGGCTTAAACACAAAAAAAGGAGAAAAAAACGATCCAAAACTTACGGGTGGATTAGATCTTTTTTATCAGATTACGCCAAGCCTAAAATCATCACTTACAATAAATACAGATTTTGCAGAAACCGAGGTTGACGACAGACAAATCAACTTAACTCGCTTTAGCCTGCATTACCCTGAAAAAAGAGCATTTTTTCTTGATGGAGCCAGTTATTTCAATTTTGGTATAGATGCCGAAAGCAGAAGCCCTGTTTCAAAATCGATAATTCCGTTTTTTTCCAGAAGAATGGGACTGGACTCCCTGGGAGGACCTATTCCTATAAATGTTGGTGCCAGACTTACCGGGCAGGTAGAAAACTGGAATATTGGTATGATGTACATTAACGATGCACGGGAATCAGGAATTAACAACTTTTCTGTTGCACGCGTATCCAGGAATGTAGGAAAACAATCATCGGTTGGAATAATTGGAACATATGGAAATACCCTGGCAAATAAAAATAACATGGTAGTTGGTGCAGACCTGAAACTCTCAACCTCAACTTTCCAAAAAAATAAAAATGTCTCCATGTTGTTTTTTGGCTTAAAATCGAATACGGAAAATTTAAATGGAAATGATTATTCATGGGGAACCCAGTTAAATTACCCGAATGACCTCATCGATGCCAGACTCGGATTTCATCAAATAGGAAAAAACTTTGTAGCAGGAATGGGTTTTGTACCCAGGACCAACATTAATCAAACGTACGGAGAACTGGAGTTTGGCCCGCGCCCTAACAAATGGGGAATTTTACAAATAGAGTTTGGTGGAGAATTTAATTATATTTTAAATGCCGAAAACCATAATCTTGAAACAAGAGAATTTGAAATTAAACCACTGGGAATTCGTTTTCTTTCAGGAGAAGAAATTAGTTATTCTTTAATTAGCCAATACGAAGCTTTAAATGAAGACTTTAACATTTTTGAGGATTTTGTAATTCCAAAAGGGACTTATGAATGGTGGCAACAACAAATAAGGGTGGAAACAAAAGGTGCCAGAAATGTTTGGGGCGATGCAAGTTACCGATTCGGAGATTTTTTTAATGGCAAGAGAAACGATGTAAAACTGGAAGTTAACTGGAAAGTAGCTGTACCGCTTTTTATTGGAGGCGCCTTAACACAAAATAACATAAGGCTGCCCGAAGGAAATTTCACTGCCAATATTTACCAGTTTAATGCAAATATTCTCTTTAGTCCCAATATTACACTATATAATTACCTGCAATACGATAATGCAACTAACAGCGCAGGCTGGCAATCGCGCTTCCGATGGATTATTAAACCAGGAAATGAAATTATTCTTGCCTGGACTTCGAACTTTAACCGTCCACAGAATGTTTATATCATGAGTGAAAGTGCGGTTAGATTAAAGTTAAAATATAATTTAAGATTATAAACTTTCTTGTTAAAAATTTCGTATACCTTTTTACTAATTAACTCACGACCTTTTTACTACCACATGTCTTGATCTTTTTTGTATATTTAATTTTTTAAACAATAAAACTTTAACAATTAACAGGGAAATCTAAAAAAAGAGTTTGTTATTCTTGTTTGGTATTAAGTAATTTAATATACTTGCAGACGAATTTTAGAAATTCTCACCCCCCACAAAATTGTTCCATACTTTTATTCAACGCAATTATCAAAAGTAAATAGCATAATAATATAACAATGTACGATATTTTAGAACTGAACAAAAAACTTGTTCCTGAGCTTAGAGAAATTGCCAAAGAACTCAAAATTAAAAAAGTTGATTCTTTAAAAAAGCAAGATCTTATATACAAGATACTGGATACCCAGGCAATTCAGGAAGCAGAAAAAACAGAACAAAAAAAAGCTGCCAAAGACCAGGCAAAAGAAGAAAAAGCAAAAAAATCTTTTTCAATTAAAAAAACATTTTCTCCTGACAAACAAAATACAAAAAAGGAGGAATCAAGGGGCAACCGTCCACGTCGTGAACGTATTGAGCCTGTTACGAAACACGAAAAAGTGGAAACAGGTAAAAAGAAAAACACAGATCAGGACGGTGGAGTTCAATCCCGGCAAGACCAAATAAAAGCTATCATAAAAGGATTTGGCAGAGATAAAGCTGAGATTTCAGAACAGGAAGGTGAACAGGCGGTTCAAAGTGAACAAAAAGCTGAAAAAGAGCAAAAAGGCAAATCACCAAGACCCAGAAAACAACAAAAGCCTGAAAAATCAGAACTTGAAAATCAACCTAAAAAAGTTGAAAAACAAGAACCAAAAAAAATTGAAGTGTCAAAGTCCTTGTCTCAGGATGCCAAAGCACCGGCTACAGAAAGAAAAGAGCAACAAGTGCAAAAACATAAGCACAAACAGGAAAACCAGAACAGGAATCAAAATGGAAATGGCAAACACAGACCACGTCAGTTTGAATTCGAAGGAATTATAACGAATACCGGAGTACTTGAAATTCTTGCTGACGGATATGGATTCTTACGTTCTTCGGATTATAATTATTTAAATTCTCCTGACGATGTATATGTATCTCAGTCTCAAATAAAACTGATGGGACTAAAAACTGGAGATACTGTAAAAGGTAGTATTCGTCCACCAAAAGAAGGTGAAAAATATTTTCCTCTAATTAAGGTACTCGAAATTAATGGCAGAAGTCCCGATTATATTCGCGATCGTGTTCCATTTGACCATTTGACTCCACTTTTCCCTAATGAAAAATTCCAGCTAACCGGAAACGGTCATGATAATGTTTCAACAAGAATTGTTGACATGTTTGCTCCGATTGGAAAGGGACAACGTGGTTTGATTGTAGCACAACCAAAAACAGGTAAGACTGTTCTTTTAAAGGAAATTGCCAATGCAATAGCAGCAAATCATCCGGAAGTGTACATGATTGTGTTACTGATTGATGAGCGACCTGAAGAGGTTACAGATATGGCGAGAAGTGTTAACGGCGAAGTTGTTGCATCTACCTTCGACGAGCCGGCAGAAAAACATGTAAGAGTAGCAAATATAGTTCTCGAAAAAGCAAAAAGAATGGTGGAATGCGGTCATGATGTTGTAATTCTTCTTGACTCTATAACGCGTTTAGCACGTGCATACAATACCGTTCAACCTGCTTCGGGGAAAGTACTTTCCGGTGGTGTTGATGCAAATGCATTGCACAAACCAAAACGTTTCTTTGGTGCTGCGCGTAATATCGAAGAAGGTGGCTCACTTACAATTATCGCAACTGCGCTTACCGAAACAGGCTCGAAGATGGATGACGTTATTTTCGAAGAATTTAAAGGTACGGGAAATATGGAACTGCAACTCGACAGAAAACTTTCAAACAAACGAATTTTCCCATCTGTGGATATCCCTGCTTCAAGTACCCGTCGCGAAGACTTACTATTCCCAAAACAGGTTATCGACAAGCTTTGGATTTTACGCCATTACCTTGGAGATATGAATTCTTTGGAAGCTATGGAATTCCTGAAAACAAGATTAATGAGAGCCAATTCGATGGAAGAATTTCTTGCCTCGATGAACGATGAATAAAAAATATTCGAATTAAAATATGTAGTAAGGGTTTCACTCAAAGTGAAGCCCTTATTTATTTTAATTCTTTTGAAAAATTAAAAGTTGTGGAAGGTTGAATTTGTTCTGATCGAAGCAAACGGTTTTTTATGGTTTTGGCTTTGTTTTTAGAAACAGTTTCAAAACTCAGATCGATTAAAAATCTTGAAAATCCACTTTTCGAAAGTTTATTTTTAAACTGCAACCAGGAAACCGGTTGCTTTGGCACAACCGAGGTTATACCATTTCTTCTGAATCTCCGCAATTCAATATTGCTGTCATCCGTAAAATTATCTTCCTTACCTACCTGCACCGGCATTCTTGAATGAAATAATTCGGGATAAAAATATATAGGAACAATTCCGGTTTTATTGGCAAACGAATTTAACGTTGGATAATCAATTTCCAGTGGATATGTAAAAATGGAAATATTATTTTCTTTTAAAACTTTTATCGTTGCATCGTTAAAAACATAAACATTTTCGTTAGTCAGCACTTTACAGTTTGACGGAATCAACTCTATCTGTGACAAATGACTCAACACAAAATTCCGAATTCCTGATTTTGTCATTCTTCTAACCAAGGCCTGATAAAATGGAATAGCATCTTCAGCAATAAACTTTGGCAATTCGACAAAAATCTTTCCTTTATTTTTCTGAATAAATGGCAGCTCGGGATTAAATCTGTTCCAAAGTGTCCTGGATAAGGTAATAAATAAACCATCCATTTCGTTTAAATGAATTTTTCGCAACCATTCCAATGAATTAATTCGATAATAGATTTCTGTTTTCTTTAAATTACTTTTAGTTGAAAGACTTGTCAAAACCTTTCTTTTAAATCCGGAATGAATTGGCTTCACTCTTTTCGATTTTACTTCTTTTAATCGGTTAGGAAACTTAATATCGTTAATTCCTGAAAGATATACTTCACTCTTTGGGGAAATTATTTTTCCATTAGCTTTTATAATGTATTTATCACCTTCATTAATTACCTCCTGAACTTTAATAGTTTCCCTTTGATTGCTGTTATCAGATTGAAAACGTATCCTAAAACCAGGTACGATTTCCATTTCTGAATTTATGGTAATCCAATCTCCCTTAATTTTTTCAACTTTTCCTAAAAATATTCCGGTAACTGTAGTTTCTGAAATGGCATTAGAAATATTCCCTCCCAAAAAATAACCGGTTTTGTTTCTTCCAAAATCGAGATCAAGAATCATTTTTGCATCCTTAACTTTTTCGGGATCATCTAATGCCATTCTATATGCAGTAGCAACCCTGTAAGTATATTCTCCCGATTTCATCCTGCCCTCTATTTTTAAACTGGATACTCCAAGGCCTGTTAACTTGTGAATTTGCTCGATTTGCTGATTATCCTTTAAGTTGAATAAAAATTTTTGTTTCTTACTTATTTGGTAAGTACGCCTGCAAGGTTGTGCACAAACTCCCCGGTTTGCTCCCCATCCGCCGGCATAGCTGCTAAAAAGGCACATTCCTGAAAAGGAATAGCAAAGTGCCCCATGAATAAAAACTTCTGTTTCAGTTTTACTTTTCTTACAAATTTGTTCAAGTTCGTTTAAGGTAAGCTCCCTTGCTAAAACAACCCGTTCAAAACCTTTTTTCCCTGCTTGAATTGTTCCTAATGAATTATGAATTCCAAGTTGCGTACTTGCATGAATATTCAATTTTGGAAAATATTTTAATGCCAGATAATAAACTCCCCAATCCTGAATAATAATTCCGTCTACATTGGCCTGAGACAAAAAATAAAGAATGTCAATTAATGGTGAGATCTCATTATTCTTAACAACAATATTAAGTGTAACATAAACCTTAACACTATTTTGCCTGGCCGTTTCAACAATTGAAAGCAACTGGAAGTTATTAAAATTACTAGCCCTTCCACGAGCGTTAAATTGCCTTAATCCGAGATATATAGCGTCTGCTCCCCCTTTGATTGCAGCATGAAAAGACTCAATGTTTCCTGCGGGTAATAATAACTCAGGTCTATTAATCATTCAAGTTATTTTTCTGCAAACTTAATAAAATTGAAGAGGGAGCTAAAACAAGTGTTAATTTAATCTAAACTGCTATTTTTATTAGATATAAATTACACCATTTTTGTATTTTTGCTATCTGGGGATTACAAAAATAAGGCAAATCTGATTATTTTCGCAAAAATTTTTAAAATTGGAGTTTTTTCAAAATACACATAAGTCGCTACTAAAAAGTCGAAAATCCACAATAAAGAGGGAGCTTTCCAAAAGGATTGATTGGAATCAAAGGCTAATTAATATTAAAGGTTTCAGAGGTGTGGGTAAAACCAATTTTTTACTCGACTATATTCGTGAAAATTTTAACGACGACAATTCTGTATTATATATCAATCTGAATAATTTCTATTTCACAAAAAGAAAGATCAGCTCCTTTGCTGATGAATTTGCAAAAAGAGGGGGAAAAGTATTGGTACTTGATCAAATTCAAAAGTACCCTGACTGGTCGGCTGATTTAAGAAAGTGTATTGATGAAATACCGGATATAAAAATAATTTTTAGCTCATCACCGGTTCTTCGTATTTCGGAAGGAAATCCTGATTTGATGGGAATTGCCAGTATCAATCATCTGGAAGGGCTTTCATTTAGAGAGTATTTAAACTACCAGACCCAAAGTAATTTTAAGTCATATACGCTGGAAGAAATTATTCAGAACCATGTAAAAATTGCAAAGGAAATTGTTTCAAAAGTGAGGCCATTGGCTTATTTTGATGATTACCTTAAAAATGGTTATTTCCCTTATTTTATCGATGATCCAAACTTTTATATCAATCGTTTGCTGATGCATATCAATTTGGCTTTGGAAATTGATGTTCCGTACATAAATCAAATTGAATTAAAATATCTTCCAAAACTCAGAAAACTGTTGCACATCATAGCTTCTGAAACGCCATTCACACCGAATGTTAGTAAATTAGCAGCGGCGGTAAAAACATCTCGTGCAACTGTGATGAATTACCTGAGTTATTTGAAAAATGCAAAATTAATTCATCTTTTATATTCAAATGGTGAAGATGAACAAATGAAAAAACCGGATAAAGTATATTTACACAATACAAATTTGCTTTATGCTATTGCGCCCAATAATACAGATAGCTTAAATTTGCGTCAGACATTTTTTTATAATCAGGTAGATTACCTTTATAATGTAAAAAGTTCGCCAGTTGCTGATTTCTGTATCGAAAACAAATATCACTTTGTTGTTGGTGGTCGAAAATTAAAACCCGGTTCAGAATATTTTGCTGCATCAGATGTGATAGAAACCGGAGAAGGAAATAAAATCCCACTCTGGCTTTTTGGTTTCCTTTATTAGATACTGGATAATGGATACTGGATAAAATAGATGCTTGATACTTGATAAAATAGATATTAGATAAAGAATAATTAAAATTTAAAGCAAAGAAAAAACATTATAGGATAAGCAGATTCATATGACGATACCAGAATCGAGGATCGAGGATCCAAGATCGAGTATCAGGTATACAGAATCGAGCATCCAAAATTAAAAAAGAATGTCTTACAAGAAATTAGAAATATGGCAAATTGCGAATGAATTGGTAATAAAAATTCATAAAATGACTTTAACAGAACTTCCTAAGTTTGAATTATATGAGGAAGGAAGCCAAATAAGACGTTCTTCAAAATCCATTAAATCTTTAATCGTAGAAGGTTATGGAAGAAGATCATACAAACAGGATTTTATTCGTTTTCTAATAAATTCTTTAGCATCGAATGACGAAACAATTGACCATTTGGAAAACCTATATAACACTGAATCATTAACTAATAAAAAACTATTTGCAGAATTACATGAAAAATTAGATGTTTTGGGAAGAAAACTAAATAATTTTATTAGTTCGGTACAAAAACAACATAATGCTTTATTTGAACCTGAAGAACAATATCATATATCAAATTTTCAAAATCCGGAATCAAATATCTAAAATCGAGTATCCAGAATCGAGTATCAGGAATACCGTACTAGTCATAATGAAAGAATAACGACATAAAAAATAAATAAATTAAAATAAATAAAAACGTAAAAAATGGCAAAACAAAAAAAGATGGTAACATGTGATGGAAATTACGCTGCAGCGTATATGAGTTACATGTTTAGTGAGGTAGCATGTATCTACCCAATTACTCCTTCGTCAACAATGGCCGAATATGTTGACGAATGGGCAGCGTTTGGACAGAAAAATATGTTTGGTCGCCCGGTACGCCTTGCAGAAATGCAAAGTGAGGGTGGTGCAGCAGGAGCTGTTCACGGAGCATTACAATCGGGTGCTTTAACTTCTACATATACAGCATCTCAGGGATTATTATTAATGATTCCCAACATGTATAAAATTGCCGGTGAGTTATTACCAACAGTTTTCCACGTAAGTGCGCGTGCTATTGCCGGTCATGCCCTTTCAATTTTTGGCGACCACAGTGATGTTTATTCTGCACGTCAAACCGGGTTTGCAATGATAGCTGCCGGTTCTGTTCAGGAAGAAATGGATTTGGCAGGAGTTGCTCACCTTGCGACTATCAAATCAAGAATTCCTTTCCTTGCTTTCTTCGATGGATTCCGTACTTCACACGAAGTTCAGAAAATTGAAGCTTTGCAAATGGAAGACATGAAACCTTTGGTTGATATGGAGGCATTACAGGAATTCCGCAACAGGGCATTAAATCCTGAAAATCCTGTAACTCGTGGTACTGCGCAGAATCCTGATATTTTCTTTCAGGCAAAAGAATCTGCAAATAAATTTTATGATGCAGTTCCTGCAATAGTAGCAGACTACATGGATGAAATCAGTAAGTTGACCGGTAGAAAATACCGTCCGTTTACCTATTATGGTGCTGACGATGCTGAAAACATTATTATTGCAATGGGATCTGTAACTGAGACCATTAAAGAAACAATAGATTACCTGAATGCTCAGGGCAAAAAAGTTGGTTTAATTTCAGTACACTTGTTCCGTCCTTTCTCGGCAGAACACTTCGTGGAAGCATTGCCAAAAACAGTGAAAAGAATTGCTGTACTTGATCGTGCAAAAGAACCGGGAGCTGCCGGTGAACCATTGTACCTGGATATTCGCTCTCATTTCTACGGAAAAGAAAACGCGCCTCTTATTGTTGGTGGCCGTTATGGTTTAGGTTCAAAAGACACTACTCCCGCTCAGATAGTTTCGGTTTATGAAAACCTTGAAATGAATGAGCCAAAAGATAAATTCACTATAGGTATTGTTGATGATGTTACATTTACTTCTCTTCCGATGAAAGAAGAAATTGACATGACTCCAAAAGGAACGTACCAGGCTAAATTTTATGGCTTAGGTTCAGATGGAACTGTAGGTGCAAACAAAAACTCTATTAAAATTATTGGTGATACAACAGATAAATCATGCCAGGGATATTTCCAATACGATTCAAAAAAATCGGGTGGATTTACATGTTCTCACCTTCGTTTTGGAGATGCGCCAATTCGTTCTACATATTTAGTAACCACTCCCGACTTTGTTGCATGTCACGTTCCGGCATATATCAATCTTTATGATGTATTAAAGGGATTGAAAAAAGGTGGTTCATTCTTGTTGAACTCCATCTGGGATGAAGAAGAAACTAAAAAACGTTTACCAGACCATATGAAAAAATATCTGGCTGAAAACGAGATTAATTTCTATATCATCAATGGAACAAAATTGGGTGAAGATATTGGTTTGGGAACACGTACCAATACCATTATGCAGTCGGCTTTCTTTAAAATTACTGAGGTAATTCCTTACGATATGGCCGTTGAGCAAATGAAAACAGCAATTGTAAAATCATATGGTAATAAAGGTGAGCACGTTGTTAATATGAACTTTGCTGCTGTTGATGCCGGAGGTAAAAACGTAGTAAAAGTAGAGGTACCTAAAGAGTGGAAGAAAATCTCAGTTGGCGAAGAAGAGGTTGACGCTAATCGTCCTGAATATATTGCAAAAGTTGTTGATGTTATCAATGCTCAAAAAGGTGATGATCTTCCTGTTTCTACATTTGTAGGTTCAGAAGATGGCCAATTCCCGTTAGGGACTGCTCAATACGAAAAACGTGGTATCGCAGTGAACGTACCTGAGTGGCAAGCTGATAATTGTATTCAGTGTAACCAATGTGCTTACGTTTGTCCACATGCGGCAATTCGTCCATTCCTTCTGACAGAAGAAGAAGTGGAAGCAGCTCCTGAAGGAACAGAAGTAAAAACTGCTACTCCTTCAAAAGTATTTGGTGGTTTGAATTTCCGTATTCAGGTTTCACCACTCGACTGTACCGGCTGTGGAAACTGTGCCGATATTTGTCCATCGAAAGTAAAATCGTTGGTAATGAAACCACTTGGAACACAGCAGGCAGAAGTAGCTCGCTGGGATTATATGGCAAACGACGTTTCGTTAAAAGAAAACGTGGTTGACAAAAACAAATCGGTTAAAAACTCACAGTTTGCTCAACCATTGTTCGAGTTCTCGGGAGCTTGTGCAGGTTGTGGTGAAACTCCATATGTAAAATTAATTACTCAATTGTACGGTGAGCGTATGATGATTGCCAACGCAACAGGTTGTTCTTCAATCTATGGTGGTTCGGCTCCTTCAACTCCTTATTGTAAGCACAAAGATTCAGGTCACGGACCAGCTTGGGCAAACTCTTTATTCGAAGATAATGCTGAATATGGTTTTGGTTTTGCTGAAGGTGTTACTGCATTACGCGACAGAATTGAAGTGATTATGGAAGGTGCTCTCGGAAATGGTGCAAGCGATGCTGAAAAAGAAGTTTTCGCTGCATGGATTGAAGCAAAAGACAATTCTGATGCATCGGTTGTTGCTTCTAAAAAAGTTCTTGAAGTTATTGAAAACAGCGATAGCGATTATGCCAAGGAAATAATGGGATTGAAACAATACCTGATTAAAAAATCTATTTGGGTATTTGGAGGCGACGGTTGGGCTTACGATATCGGTTTTGGTGGACTTGACCATGTAATGGCAAGCGGACAGGATGTTAATGTTCTTGTAATGGATACTGAGGTTTACTCAAACACAGGTGGTCAATCATCAAAAGCTACTCCTGTAGGGGCAGTTGCAAAATTTGCTGCTTCAGGTAAGCGTATCCGTAAAAAAGACCTTGGGGCTATGATGATGAGTTATGGTTATGTATATGTTGCACAAGTGGCAATGGGTGCTAATCAATCTCAGTATTTCAAAGCCTTAAAAGAAGCTGAAGCTTATCCAGGACCATCAATAATAATTGCTTATTCTCCATGTATTAACCACGGATTACGTGCAAGTATGGGTGCTACCCAAACCGAGGAGAAAAAGGCTGTTGAAGCCGGATACTGGAGCTTATTCCGTTTTAATCCGCTTTTGGAAGACGAAGGTAAAAATCCATTCCAATTAGACTCAAAAGAACCGGATTGGACTAAATTCCAGGACTTCCTTAACGGTGAGGTACGTTATACTTCATTGAAAAAATCATTCCCTGCTGCTGCAGACGAGTTATTCTCTGCTGCTGAGGACAATGCCAAATGGCGTCATGAATCTTACAAAAGAATGGCTGCTATGGACTATTCAAACGGTAATGAATAAATAAAAACCAGAGATTATATTTAAAAGCGCTCTTCCATTTAGGGAAGGGCGTTTTTTTTGGTCTTATATTTAACTAACTTAGTTACCCTCAAAAATATCTACAATGAAAAAGCTTCTGTCCTTGTTCTTAACTATAAGTGTTATCCTAAACTGCTATTCTCAAAACCTCAAAAAAGATGCTTTTATTATTATAAAAGATAAAAAGCTAAGCGACTTACTGGTTACTGATAAAGCAGAAGAACTTTTGGAAATTCTTGCAGAAGGTTTTGAATGGACAGAAGGCCCACTCTGGCTTGAATCGGAGAAAAAATTAATCTTTTCTGATATTCCTAACAACTCGGTTTTTGAATGGTCGGATAAAGATGGATTAAAATTGTACCTGAAACCCGCCGGTTATACAGGATTTATTGAAAGAAAAGGAGAACGCGGATCAAATGGATTACTTTTAAGTCCGGAAAGTGAATTGGTTCTTTGTCAGCATGGCGACCGAAGGATAGCAAAAATGAATGCAACGCTTTCAAATCCTAAGGCTGAGTATTTTACATTAGCTGACAAATTTCAAGGCCTAAGATTTAACAGCCCTAACGATGCGGCTTACCATAAAAACGGTGATTTATATTTTACCGATCCACCTTATGGTTTGGAAAAAAACATGGATGACCCGGCTAAAGAAATTCCATTCCAGGGAGTTTACAGGCTGAACCAAAAAGGTAATGTTACCCTCTTGACAAAAGAACTTTCCAGACCAAATGGCATTGCATTTTCTCCCGATTTTAAAAAATTATATATAGCTAATTCGGATCCCCAAAAAGCAATATGGATGGTTTATGATGTTGATGAAAGTGGACTATTAGAAAACGGTAAAGTTTTTTATGATGCTACAGAACTTGTCGGAAAATACAAAGGATTACCGGATGGTTTAAAAGTTCATAAAAACGGTTGGATATTTGCCACCGGTCCGGGAGGTGTTTGGATTTTCACTCCGGAAGGTATTCATCTTGGAACTATCGGAACCAACGAGGCAACATCAAATTGTGCCTTTAATTCTGATTATTCTTTTCTTTATTTAACTGCTGATGATTATTTATTAAGAATGAAATTGAAGTGATTTCAAATTTATCATGCAGTATAGCGAACCGTTCTGTCTTAGTTTAAACCCAGGCAGAACGGTTCTCGTTTTTATATGGATAATTTTAAGAACGCGTTAAGCGGATCTAACCGCTAAACGCCTAAGATTTTCGTTGATTTCCAGAATCAAGAATCAAGAATCCGGCAACCAGTAACTAATGCGTCTTCCATGCATTCTCAATTTTGTTCGAACTATAAACTATTAGATCGCCTACATCAACCCACATTCCTGGATTGCCGTTTAACATTTTCACTTTTACCTGATGTTTCCCCTCAGGTAGTTGATATTTCCATGCCAATTCATGCTTACGGGTTTGAAAGGCAACAGGCATTGTGAATCGTTCAGCTTCGTTATTGTCAATAGTAACTTCAATATCAATTTCTTCATTCCCGGTATTTCCTTTTGCCCAGCCCAGTAATGCAAATCCATTTCCGGTAAATTCAAGTTCAAATTCAGGAGTTTTTGCATTAAGGATTTTCCATGTAGGAATACGTTCAACCGGATAATGTCCTTCAAAACCTACTTCAAGTTGCACAGGTTGAATTTCCTGAAATTGAATTTTTATATTATCCCCGTCCATTTCAGCACCGTTTTCTTTTAGTATAGCCAGGGAATGTTTGGTTCCCAATTTATAAACATCGTTTAACGACATTGTTGTGTATTTAAAATCCATATCTTCAACCGGATAAACCGGTGATTTCCAGAATTCAGGAATATTGGAATAACCCAACATGGTTCCCAGGATTCCACCTGCACTGGCCGGATTACAGTCAGAATCCTGTCCGCAACGGGTTGAAATTTCCATGGTTTTGGAATAATCACCTTCCCCATACAACATTCCAATCGCAATGTAGGCCGCATTAATCTTTGCATCGATATTAAAATCCTTAAACACTCCGTCGGGGCACCCAACATCGGCCGACCATTTTTTCTCAACCTCAAACCAGTTTCGTTTCCAATCATCAGGATATTTGTAATACCACTTAATTACATCATTTATACATTGATAAAACTGTGATCCTTGTGGAATTGCCTTTAATGCTTCCACCACTACGGTTTCAACATCGTCGGTAACAAAGGCCATAGAATACATGGCTGCTACATAAACGCCACCATACCAGCCATCGCCGTAATTCATTATATGACCTACCTTGTCACAAATTTTGGAGGCAGTATTTACCATTCCGGGGGCCATTAATCCGGCAAAATCGGCCTCTATTTGAAAATCAATATCGTCAGCATGAGGATTATATAACCAGTGACCAGATTCCGGAGGCATTATTCCATTTAAAATATTATATCGTGCAGCCTGGTTAGCATGCCATAATTGGTATTCAGCATTGGCAAATGCCAGGGCATGAGATTTGGCCGGTGCATCCAGTCCTTCTTTTTCAAATACATCTACAAAAGTGAGATCCATATAAACATCATCGTAAAGTCCGGGTGCATTTTCATAATACCACAAACAACGGGTATCATCCCATGGAATTGGTTGGTAATCGTTAATCATCCCACCTTTAAACTTAAATTCAGTTGGGCCGCCAAAAGTGCATCCAATCACCTGTCCGGCCCAGCCACCTTTTATTTTATCCTGAAGATCGGCTTTTGAAATTGTAGTCTTAATTTCAGACTTTTGATAAGTTTTAGTTTGTTTTGAGGATTGTGTAGTACAAGCTATTAGAAACAGCAATGCAACAAAAAAAGTCAGGTTTTTCATAGTATTGGTTTTTTGGAGACAGGGCATCCCCTGTCTTTTCTGTTTTAGTTCTTAAGCTGTATAGACAAGGCATGCCTTGTCTCAAATATTACCACTAATTGCTCACTCCTCTTTCTTGGCCTCTTCCCAAATCACATCCATCTCTTCCAACGACATATCGTGCAGGCTTTTACCCTGAAGCATTGTTTTGCTTTCGAGGTAATTAAAACGTTTGATAAATTTAAGGTTTGTACGTTCAAGGGCTGCTTCAGGATCAACTCCATATAAACGGGCTGCATTTACCACGGCAAAAAGCAGGTCACCAAATTCGGCTTCGATTTTATCTTTATCTGCCCTGTTAATTTCATCACTCAATTCGTTTACCTCTTCTTTTACCTTATCCCAAACCTGCTCTTTATATTCCCAGTCGAATCCAACACCACGTACTTTTTCCTGTATACGATTTGCCTTTACCAAAGCCGGCATTGCTGCAGGAACTCCTTCCAAAACTCTTTTATTGCCCCCTTTTTCTTTCAGCTTTAATGCTTCCCAGTTTTCAGCAACTTTTTCAGCCGAGCCATCAACTTCTACATCACCAAAAATATGAGGATGCCTGAACACTAATTTTTTATTGATTCCTTCGAGAACATCAGCGATATCAAACTCTCCTTTTTCTGCACCTATTTTGGCATAAAAAACAATATGCAACATCAAATCGCCCAGTTCTTTTTTGATTTCCTGTAAATCGTTTTTCAGAATTGCATCACCCAGTTCGTAGGTTTCTTCGATGGTTAATTTTCTTAATGATTCGAGAGTTTGTTTTTTATCCCACGGACATTTTTCCCTTAGCTCGTCCATTATCTCCAATAACTCTTTAAAGGCCTCTGTTTTTCTTTCCATGGTAGCTCGTTTACAATGTATCGAAGGTAAATAAATTGTGTAATTTTTATGAATTAAAAACATTTTGTTTATTCAAAGTTTTCCACATGAGAAATAAAAAAATAGTGCTATTTTCACAAAACAATTATTAATAAAAACTAAAATTATGATTTTAGGTGTTTGTGCATGGTTAAGTGAAAAATTGGGTTGGAATGTTACAACAATCCGCGTTATGTTTGTTGTTGGTGTATTTATTTTTGGCGCTGGATTGGGTCTTTACCTTATTCTTTGGTTGGTAAAAATATTTTCGAAATAAATGAATTCAGCATTTATCATATAACAATTATCCCAGGTTTATTAACACTTTTACTTTTGAGTTTTAGCGAAACTAAAATCGTAAAACAATAATTCAACCCGGTTTAAAAGGTGAATTAATTTCGTATTTTTGCGCAAAATAAAAAATTAATTTTCAGGCATTGGATAAACAAATACTTTTAGAAGGAATTGATCCTCTTGAATTTTTCGGGGTAAACAATTCGCATTTAAACCTTATAAAAAAACTCTTTCCTAAAATAATGATCAACGCCCGGGGTAATTCTTTAATTATTCAGGGTGAGGAAAGCGAACTACAAGTATTTGAAAAAAAATTTGCGCTTATTCTCGATCATTACTTTCAGTTTAATGTTTTAACCGACCAGATTATTCTTGAAATCCTGAATTCAGGAATATCTTCAATGGAAGAAAATGGCAGTACAGAAAAGGACATTATTGTTTTTGGGAACAACGGAAAACCTATTCGTGCTCGTACACCCAATCAACGAAAACTGTATGAAGACAGTGTAATAAACGATTTGCTTTTTGCCATTGGCCCGGCTGGAACGGGTAAAACTTACACTGCCATTGCTCTTGCGGTAAAAGCTTTAAAAAACAAGGAGATTAAAAAAATCATTCTCAGTCGTCCGGCGGTTGAAGCCGGAGAAAATCTGGGTTTTTTACCGGGTGATTTAAAAGATAAAATAGATCCATATTTGCAACCCCTTTACGATGCTTTGCAAGATATGATTCCGGCGAAAAAGCTGGAAGAGTTTATGAAAGACGGAACCATACAAATTGCCCCCCTTGCTTTTATGCGGGGACGAACTTTAAGCAATGCATATGTGATTCTCGACGAAGCCCAAAATACCACAATCAACCAGTTAAAAATGTTCCTCACCAGAATGGGATTAAATGCAAAGTTTATCGTAACCGGCGATGATACTCAAATAGATCTTCCTAAAAACAGCCCGTCAGGTCTGATTCATGCTTTAAAAATTTTAAAAAAAATAAAATCAATTTCAATTATAAAATTTGATAATCGCGATATTGTCAGACACCGTTTGGTTCGCGATATTGTTAATGCCTATGAGAACAATGTGGATAAGAAAGAAAAGAGTATAAAAAAAGATGAACCAAATTAGGGCAAAATTGTAGAAGTAAGTGATCAAAAAGTATTCAAAATAAAAATCAATATCATGAGCAACGCACTAACAAAAACAGAATTTAATTTTCCCGGACAAAAAAGTTTATACAAAGGAAAAGTTCGCAATGTATACAATATCAACGACGAATTCCTTGTAATGGTGGTTTCGGACCGTATTTCGGCATTTGATGTGGTTTTGCCAAAAGGAATTCCTTACAAAGGACAGGTATTGAATCAGATTGCAGCAAAGTTTTTAGATGCCACAGCCGACATTGTTCCTAACTGGAAAATTGCAGTTCCTGATCCAAATGTAACTGTTGGACATTACGTTGAAACCTTTCCAGTGGAAATGATTGTTCGAGGTTACCTTACCGGAAGCTCTTGGAGATTATATAAAGGCGGAGGTCGTGAGATTTGTGGTGTGCCGTTACCCGAAGGTTTAAAAGAACACCAGGCTTTTCCTGAGCCATTATTAACTCCTACAACTAAAGCAGAACAAGGAGCTCACGACGAAAACATTTCGCGTGATGAAATTATAAAACAAGGATTGGTTTCGGAAGAAGACTATGTGGAGTTGGAACGTATTTCACTGGAATTATTTAATAGGGGAAGTGAGATTGCCAAAGAAATGGGATTAATTCTGGTAGATACAAAATACGAGTTTGGTAAAAAAGATGGCCGGATTTATTTGATTGATGAAATTCACACTCCCGACTCTTCGCGCTATTTCTATGCCGATGGTTACCAGGAACGTTTTGACAAAGGCGAAAACCAAAAACAACTTTCAAAAGAGTTTGTGCGTGAATGGTTAATGGATAACAATTTCCAGGGACGCCAGGGTGATGTTCTTCCTGAAATTCCTGATGAATTTGTAAACCAGGTTTCAGAAAGATATATCGAACTCTATGAAAGTATTACGGGCGACAAGTTTGTTAAATCGGATACTTCAAAAATTCCGGCAAGAATTGAAGCAGCCGTTAACAAGTTTTTAAAAGAAAAAGCATAAAAATTCGCTAAATATCTTTATCATTGACGGGTAAGTAAAGCCATAAGTTTTGCTTACCCGTTTTTATTCATTTTTAAGATTTACTGTTTTGAAAAGAAAAGATATTCTTGTATTATTTAGTTTTATTGTTTTATCGATGTGTGTGATTGCCCAGGATGAAGCAACTTTAGTTAAAATTGGAGATACAGCTCCTGATTTTACTTATGCCACAGAAAATGGAAAAACCACCAAACTTTCCGATTTAAAAGGAAAGGTGGTTTGGATTAACTTTTTTGCCACCTGGTGCCCGCCATGCCGAAAAGAATTGCCTCATCTGCAAAAAGAAGTCTTCGACAAACTTAAAAACAATAAAAATTTTGAGTTGATAATTCTTGGTAGAGAACATAGCTGGGACGAGATTAATAAGTTTGTTTCAGACAACAACTATCATATGCCCTTTTATCCTGACGAAGAGAGAAAGGTATTTTCACTTTATGCCAAACAAAATATTCCACGCAATTTTATCATCGACAAGCAGGGTAAAATTGCTGTTGTTTCAACCGGATTTAACGAAAAAGAATTTCAGGAAATCATTAATAAAGTTGAAAATCTTTTAAAATAGTATCGAAGATTTTATAATTGTTATTTCTGAATTTACATTCACTAAACGATAGTTAACATAATTTAGAAAATGGGTTTTTATAGTTTCATATGAAAACCCATTTTCTCATTTTGAGACAACCTGCCATAGAATCAATTGCTTAACGAATATTTCTTTTTAAATCATTGGTATCAAAATATATTTATCTGTATTTTTTCAATGATTTAATAGTACTAAGTAATTTAATTGATTGATTTATGAAAAAGCTAACTCTACTTTCTTTTATGGTTATGCTTTCCCTGACCGCACTTTGCTCTGATTTCGATCGTCCACAAAAAGAGCAGGCAAACAGTGCTGTTTCGCAAAAATCAGCAGTTGAATTGGAAATAAATTCACAAAAAGCGGATAGCGAAAATGTACTGATTGAAAACTGTGTACAGGCAATTGTGTCTGTAAAAAACACAGAAAAGGACACTAATGTAGGCCAGGCAAAATTGGGTTCGACAAAAATCGACGGGGAAGAACAATGTGGAAGTTACACAGAAGGTATTTCCCGGGTTGATTTTATTGAATTTAAACCTGATTTAAGATGGTGGCTTACCTGACGCTGTTGACTTGAGTTCAACGTATTACCGGTTTATTATCGCCGGATAAAAAGATAATAAATAAGGGTCTGAGAAGTCCGTTGGTGAAAAAATCAACGGACTTTTTTTAACCCGGTTTAATCTTCTTTTAAAAGTATTTCTGCAATTTCGTGTAATTCATCCCCTACTTTCGCACGGGTATCATTGGTTATCACTGATATAACCATTTTCTCCTGGGGATAAATTATCAGGTTGCCACAACCTCCAACCGAACCTCCGCCATGACCATAATAAAACCGTCCATATTTGTCAGTGCCGGTAAAAAATCCCATTCCATATTCGGTTAATTCTCCGTTTTTTAGTTTTTGAGGGCCAATCAGCATCTGTTTAGTTTTCTCAGAGAACAAATTGTTTTCAAGCAAGGCATTTCCAAATTTCACCAAATCAACAGAACTAGAAATAAAACCTCCGCCGGCCCATTTGTAACTGTTATCGACAAAGGGTGCATTAATGGTTTTGCCTCCTGCCATGGAATAATATCCGGCTCTGAATAAAATCAAGGAATCCATATATTCAGCACGGGTCTCATTCATTCCTAACGGCTCAAAAACCCTTTTATTTATAAAGTTTAAAAATGGCATTTCTGCGGCTCCCTCAATGGCAGCACTTAAAAGGTTAAAACCATAACTCGAATAACTGTAAGCTGTACCAGGTTCAAATAACAAAGAGTCATTCATAAAAATATCAAGACCGGAATTCACAGTTGGATAAAATTCTGATGAGTAAAATTCACCCGGGTTGTAGTGTCTGATTCCAGCCTGGTGTCCGGCAACCTGGCGGGTTGTGATTTTATATTCTTTTTCGGGAAAATAAGGTGCATATTTTTGTACAGGAGCATCCAGATCAATTTTTTCTTCTTCAATCAAAACTCCCAGTGCAGCGCCCGTAAGCGCTTTTGAAATACTTCCAATCCTGAATTTTGTTTTATCCGCATAAACCGGAACCTGTTGTTCGTAATTCCCTAATCCAAACCCTTCGGAGAGAACTGTCTCGCCATTTATAGATACAGTCGCCGTCCACCCTACCGATTCGCTTTCTATCCGAAGTTGTTCAATATATTCAAAAACTTCATCAACTTTGCTGCTTTCTTTTTCACATGAAATAAAAAAAATTGCAAATGCCAGTATAAGGACTAAGTGTTTCATATGCAGTTGATTTTTGATGTTTGTTAAAGTTAATCGCTTCTTTTCAAAATTACAATGGAAACCAATTAAAGAATAAACACTCTTTTTTGCTCTTTTTGTACAGTTTATTATTTTTGCCGCGCATTAAAACAGAATAAAAGCATGTTTTTATATAATCGTGTTAACAAAGAAGAATTAAAGGAGCGTCTTCAAAAAGAAACATTTAAACGTATTACCATTTCGTTTTACAGGTATTACATTCTTGAAAATCCTCAGGAATTCAGGGATAATCTTTTTCGCGACTGGTTTCCGCTCGATTGTTTTGGTAGAATTTATGTTGCCCGCGAAGGAATAAACGCACAAATGAGTGTACCCGAACATCAATTTGAAACTTTTTTGGAAACCTTGTCGAAATATGAAATTTTATACGACATTCCAATTAAATATGCCATTGAAGACGATGGAAAATCGTTTTATAAACTTACTATAAAAGTCAGGCCAAAACTGGTAGCAGACGGATTAGACGATGATTCGTATGATGTAACCAATGTTGGAAAACATTTAAATGGAATCGATTTTCATAATCATATTGGCAAAGAAAATACGGTGGTAGTCGACATGCGCAATTATTATGAAAGCGAAGTTGGACATTTTGAAGGAGCCATTTGCCCCGAGGCTGATACTTTTAGAGAAGAGCTTGAAATTGTTACCGATTTGCTTGACGATCAGAAAGACAAAAAGGTTTTGTTGTATTGCACGGGAGGAATTCGTTGCGAAAAGGCAAGTGCCTATTTAAAACACAAAGGATTTAATGATGTTAACCAATTACACGGAGGAATTCTGGAATATGCCCGCCAGATAAAAGCTGAAGGTCTTGAATCGAAGTTTGTTGGGAAAAATTTTGTTTTTGATGAAAGGCTGGGTGAAAGTGTAAACGGGCAGGTAATCTCAAAATGTCATCAGTGTGGAAGCACTTGTGATACTCATACCAATTGCGAAAATCCGGGCTGTCATATTCTTTTTATCCAATGTACTGAGTGTGCAAAAAAATACCATGGATGTTGTACTCCCGAATGTGCCGATGAAAAAGTAAGCGGATTAAAACGCCCCATAGAAAAAAGAGCGGGTTTTGGGAATAGCAGGAAGTACAGAAAGAGTTTATCGTTGATGACGTTGGAGAATTCCAAATAAACCAAACCCTTAGACTATGCTCAGGGTAACAGTCAGACTGAGCGTAGTCGAAGTCTGAGTACATTTCAAATTGAAATTTGTTTTGTGCAGTTGAAATTTGATATTTTCGTATAATGAAAAATTTCTGGAGAGAATTTAAAGGCCCCGTTTTTTCGCTTGCCCCAATGGAGGATGTTACCGATACCGTTTTTCGCGAAATAGTTATGGGCATGTCGGCTCCCGGAAAACTTCATGCGGTTTTTACTGAATTTACATCGGTTGAAGGAATGAATCATCCGGTTGGACGAGAGCGGGTATCTGAACGGCTAATCGTAAATCAATCTGAACGTGAGATCCTCAAAAAACTAGGGATAAAACTCGTGGCCCAAATCTGGGGAAGAAATCCTGAAATTTATCACAACATTGCAAAATACATCAGTGATAATTATGATTTTGATGGGATTGATATTAACATGGGTTGCCCGGTAAAAAAGGTGTTTAAAATTGGTGCATGCAGTGCATTAATTGGCGAGCCCGATTTGGCCAAAGAAATCATTTTAGCTACAAAAGAAGGAACACATCTTCCGGTAAGTGTAAAAACCCGAACAGGTATTAAGGAGCATCAAACCGAAGAATGGATTTCTCAATTGCTTGAAGTAAATCCGGCAGCAATAATTTTGCACGGAAGAACCCAACGTATGCAAGGTGAAGGAGATGCTAATTGGGAAGAAATAAAAAAAGCTGTTGAACTTCGGAATAAAGTAAATCCTGAAATTCCTTTCCATGGAAACGGGGATGTGTTTTCGTATGAAGATGGTTTGCAAAAAGTTAAAGAAACCGGAGTAGATGGAGTGATGATTGGACGTGGAATTTTTCAAAACCCATGGTTTTTTGATCCTTCAAAAACTGAAATCTCAAAAAAAGATAGAATTAATAAACTAATTGACCACACGAAACTTTTTGAAAAGACGTGGAGCCCCAATAAAAACTTCAATATTCTAAAAAGATTCTACAAAATCTACCTCAATAGTTTTGAAGGAGCCGCCAAAATGAGGGCCGATTTAATGATGGTTAAAAGCTACGATGAGGTTTATAAGTACTTTGATTCAAAATAAAATTTCATTACTGTCCGAATAATTTAAAAAAGATTCCTCGCTTCGCCACGGAATGACAGGCTTTGTGTGGTGTTTGGTTTGGGGAGAGGGTGCTTTGGCGGCTGCGCCGCCAAAGCACCCTCTCCCCAAAGCCCCTCTAAAACTTACTTGTTGTCTTTCTGAGTGCAATGTAATGAAGCGAAAGAATCTTTTCCATAATTTATTTATTTATCGTACACTAATGATAAAATTTGCAGAAAAATACTAATCCAATTTAGGGGTTTTTAATTTTTAGTTTGTCGTTAAAGTAATGATATTCTAATTTTAACTACTAACAATCTAAAAACCATTATCATGAAAGCCAAAACTACTCGCCGCCGGTTTATCGGAAAAAGTGCTATAGCAGGTTGTACACTCCTGGTTTCCGGAAAACTTTTAGCCTTTTCATTTCCTGAAGACGAAATTCCGAATCCTAAAGAATTAAACTATTGTGCTTACAAATGTCCTGAAAATTGTCAGTTTCTGGAAGCATCGGTTAAAAACGATGCCGAGCTAAAAAAGAAAGCTTATGATACCTGGAAAATCAAAGAAAGATATAGAGTTGAGTTTGACGAAAACACAGCATTTTGTTTTGGTTGTAAAAACACAGAAAAACCTGCAGGAGTGGTGATGACAAATTGCACCGTCAGATCGTGTGCCATTGAAAAGAAATTCGATTCATGTATTCAATGTAAGAAACTGGAAACCTGCAATAAGGATTTATGGACTCGTTTCCCTGATTTCCACAAATCAGTAATAAAAATGAGAAAAGTTTATTGTGAGAATAAAGCCTGAATTTTTATTCTAAAAAATACAATATTGCTTTTTAATAAAATGGAATACAAAAGTTTTGATTTTGTATTCCCAACCTTGCAAATAAATGGTTGTATTTAATGGCTAATGCCCTTTTTGCGCGGGTCATTTTTACCCCGGGCTTAAGCCCGGGGCTATTCAAAACCCATTACTTAATTGGCTTTAGCCATTAAACTTCAAACTTGTTTGGGCATCATTATTCTCAATTATTTCTTAACGATTACACGATTACAGAAACAAAAACCAAAACTGGAACTTCCTAATTTTACATTGTAATATATTGAATGAGGATATTCATTTTTAGCTTTTTTATCAAAACGAATCAATTATTTTTATGGTCAATAAAACAATCAATCAAAAATGGCTACAAAAATACTCGTTAACCACCTTGGATTTTTATGTAATTCAACTAAAAAAGTAATTATTGAAAGTGATGTTTCCCTGTCGGAATTTACGGTTCAGGACATGGCACTGGTGGATAGCGAAAGTTTTGACGAAGATGAAAACTGGCAGACTGTTTATATCGGGAAACTTGAAAAAGTAAAAGAACGGGATGGTGAGTTTTTTGTAGGCGATTTTTCTGAGATTACACAGGCGGGTGTGTATTCAGTTGTAATTCCGGAAATAAAAAAACGCAGTTACCAGTTTAATATTTCCGATGGTGCGTTTCATGATTTACCCTGGTTGTTTGTCGATTTTCTTAACAAATGGCGCGGAACCGGTGAATATGCTTTAAAAATAAAAAGCACAACCGACGATGGAATTCGTTCTGATAACGGGGAATACCACCACGTAAAATCAGGTTGGTACGATGCAGGCGATTTAAGAAAATGGATGACCCACTCCAACCTGCCGGCGATTGGGTTTTACGATTTGTTTGAAAAACTAAAGTTGCACAGAAACTATTTCCACGAGCAAAACCTGTTTGATAATGATTTATTGACCGTTTCTGAAGAAGCTGTCAATTGTATTTTGGAAATGCAGGATCCTGAAACCGGAAAAATTTTCGAATGCCTGGGAGCAGGTGGTTTTGGGCGCGCCAATGAAAATATGAGTTGGTGGTACGAAAATCATTCGGGTTGTTTGGCCGATAATTCTGATAACCGGTTTACCGATAATAAAATCAATTCGGGTGACGAACGTACCATACGGACTGATTACAATGCCCTGATTCAGTATACTTCCATTTATATTTTACTACGTGCACTCCCTCACTACCAAAAGCACATTCCGCAAAAAGCAAATGAAATTTTAGCAGCTGTCAAACGAATTTGGGAAAATTCACTACTCGAAAGTAAAACAGACGATTTTGAAAAACGAACTGCCATTAAATCATGGAAACTGATGGCAGCCAATGAATTGTTTAAATCAAAAATAATTGGCGAATCGGAGTTGACAGAAATTGCAAAAAGTCTTTTAAACAACTACAATAAAAATATTTCGTTCTGGTGTATGGATGAAAAACTTGATGACCCATATCGGGGGATTTTACATTCTGCACAACCAATCATCGCTTTGTTAAAATTTGTTGAGTTAAATATCTCCGGGAAATTTAACAAGGAAATTTCCGCCATTATTTCTGATTGCTGGGAAAACTATATCGAGCCACTTAGTAAAACTTCCGTTTTTGAATACATGCCGTACGGAACCTTTTTTCAACCGGCTACCGAAGAAGATGTGTACACCCCATTTCAAAACGGATTGGTTTACCGGCGATTTATGCCAGATAATTCTAAACAAAAAATTAACCATGGTTTAAACGGCCACTATTCAAGTTGGGCACATGCTTTGGCCATTATGAGCAAAGCCTTCTCTAATAGTAAAATGTCGGAATTGGCCTGGAAACAGTTTTTCTGGACACTGGGAGCCAACAATTTCAACGCCTCATTTATTTCGGGAATAGGGTTTAATAATCCGATGCCACACAGTCGTTTTTTAGGAACTGCAGTCGGTGGTTATTTAATTGGCTTTATCGGAAAAACAGACGATCGTGCTTTTGTGGATATGAATGCAAAAGCACAATGGAACTCTACCGAATATTGGGTTACTCCAATTGCCAACTTTTGTATGGCTTTGGCAGATTTGCTTCCGGTTCAAATAAAACCGGAAACAAAACTGGGATATCGATTATAAATCGAGATATTTTAAAAACTCTTCGCGGGTTTCCTTTTGATTAAATTTTCCACTGTATTCTGCCGTAACCGTGCTACTACTTTCGTCCTGAATACCGCGTGATGAAACACACATGTGTTTTGCATCGATCACTACCGCCACATCATCGGTTTTGAGAATTGATCTTAATTCATTGGCGATTTGTACAGTTAATCTTTCCTGAACCTGCGGTCGACGTGCGTAATAATCGACAATCCGGTTAATCTTACTTAAACCAATTACTTCGCCATTCGAAATGTAGGCCACATGTGCTTTCCCCACAATGGGCAGAAAGTGATGCTCGCAGGTAGAATTCATATTGATATTCTTTTCTACCAGCATTTCGTTGTACCTGAATTTGTTTTCGAACACAGAAATTTTTGGCTTGTTTTCAGGATTGAGGCCATAGAAAATTTCTTTAATAAACATTTTGGCTACACGATGAGGCGTTCCTCTTAAACTATCATCAGTCAAATCCAGCCCCATAGTTTCCATAATGTCTTTGAATTTACCTTCGATGATACTCATTTTTTGCTCATCAGTTATATCAAATGCATCTGTACGCATGGGCGTATCTACCGATGTGCTTATGTGGTTATCTCCAAATAGTTCAAAGTCTTCTATCTCAATTGTACTGTGGCCATTACCGTTTACTTTGGCCGTACCATTTGTTTTACCATTTACTTTTTTAAAAATAATTTCGTCTTGCATAGCTTTCGTATTTTGTTTCCGCCAGCGGAATGTTATTAGTTTTTAAACACAAAAGCATAAACAGACAAAAAAGTATTTTGTTTAAATTATTGCAATAAATAATTAAACAAACTTGAATTTGAAGGTAAAATCACTTAGATTATTTTTGAATTGAGAACTTTGAAATGCCTGATTATCTACTCTTTAATAAACTTTACTGTTTTTGTTTCATCCAAACAATCAATTTGAATAAAATAAATCCCTGAATTATAATCTTCAAGTTCAACATTAAAGTTGCCATGAGCAGAAACTTCTTCAATTAATTTCCCTGTAGAATTATATATCCGTGCATCAACATCGGCCTGAACAGTAAATTTTACGAATAATATATTGGATGCCGGATTTGGAAAAACTTCAATTTCATGTTTTGAGTTTTCAATTTTGGGTGCATAAACAGGCTGGCTAACATTAAAAGTAATGGTCCTTCTTATACCTGAGCCAGGATGCATCACCCGGACCACTGAAGAACCTTCTGCTAATCCAATTACTGCTGTACTATCTGAATTGAATTTTAAGATTTCTTTACTCTGAAGCAAAAGCATTGAATATGATTTATCTGCTGCATTTACAGGAGCCATGATTACTTCAATCGTAGCAGAATCGCCAATACTCAAATTTGTTGTATTGGTAACCAATTCAAGACCTGTTACCGGAACAATACTATCGGTATAAAACGATGCAGGTCTTTCTGAACTTCGCATCAAACTATAGGGATGATCAAAAGCCAAAATTTCAGAATGTACAGTTTCCCAATTACCAAATTTCCCGTCAGTGGTAACATCCAGATTGGGTTTACAGTGCCCGTTACTCATCATTCCCCACGACCAAATTAACCAACCAATCTCATTTTCCCCACTCACTTTTAATCCGGTTTTATAATCCAGAATCCTGCATTGCGGATAGGCAGTTGGAGAAGGCCCCTCTCCTATGATTATAGGCATATTATTGTTAACAGACTCGTTGGCTATTCGCTGATAATTTGCAGGACTTGACCAATAAGAATGTGCCGAAAAAATAACATTTTTTAGTGGATCATATTCCAGTAATTCTTCCCAGGTATCAAATAAAACATCCACATTTTGTCCCCAGGTTGGTGCATCAATTACAATGGGTACAGTATACCCCCATCCCCTCAGCGAGTCAATCGCCTTTTTATATCCTGTTAAAAACATGGCACTGGTTACACTGCCGTTTCCTACTTCGTTTCCGACATTTAAAAGAGTCCATTTTTTGTTTTTTTGAATGGCGTTAAAAATTATCGGATTTTTCCAAAACATTATACAATCATCCAATTTGCCCCATTCACCTGTGGCATCATGACATTCAGGCATTGCAATCATTTTATTGGCCACACAATTATCGATATTTTTAGCAAGTCTTGAGGCATCGCCATTTATCATCCACATGATTCGTACACAGTTGGCTCCTGTTTTTGCAATTTCCGGATGAGTCCAGCTACCCGCATTATCAGAGGACCAAACAAACATTTCATTAACCCCACGTAAAATTACTTTTTCACCGGCTGCGGAATAGATGTGCCGGCCATCCACATACATGGTATCGCCTTGCGAAAAACTAAATTTAGAGATGAACGAAAGAATAACAAAAAACAGAAAACCTGCCTGGTTAGATTTAGTAATCATTTTTAAACTGATTGAGATTTAGGTAGCCAAAGATAACTTTTATGCCTTTCGAAAATGTGCCCTTTGACAAGAAATCTAAAATTTAGAAAGTTTTTAAAGAAATCAGTCTTAATCATCCAACTGAAAATCTATAGTAGAAACTACACGAACAATTTTAATCTCGGGAGTATTTGCATCACGATCATTGATAGTAAATAGCCCTTGTCTTGCAACCCGGATTTTTCCTACTTTGGCATTGGAATCCGTTGCAAACTTTTCAGCAACTTCCCTTGCATTTTTTGTAGCTTCTTCAATCATAGACGGTTTAATTTTGTTTAATCCTGTAAACATATATTCAATGGGCCGCCACTGGTTTTTCGATCCCAGTAATATTCCTTTGGAAATTAATTCGAGTGATTCTGAAAGTGCATTTTGTAAACGAGGAATATTCGCTGTTCGAATAGTAAACTCAGATTTAGCCACATATCGGAATTCACGGTTCATACTATTGGAATTGTATCTGTCTGCCTGAACATCAAAAATGTTTGTTGTACCTTTTGTTAACTCATTTTCCTTAAATCCCTGTGAAATAAAAAAATTATAAACTTCTTCATTTTGTTTTTCAATCTGATTTTTTAAAGATTTTAAATCATTTCCTGCAAAGGATATGTTGATAGGCCAAACCGCTAAATCGGCTTTTACTTCCTTTTCCGACAATCCTTTTACCTGCACATACCTGTCGTATTTTTTACCTGTTTTATGCATGTTACCGATAAAAAATCCTGCAATTAATATAGCAAGGCTTACAATTATCGTTTTTATCCAGTCTAAGTTTTTCATATGATAATGTTATAATCGATTCTACCTGATTTTTTGAAATACAATGGATTAAAGTTACGTAAACAATTTATACAAAACTGAATAATTAGCTTAATAAATAATCTGACTTGAATATCCTTTAAAACTTCATTTATCTGCTTTCAATTTTATAATTTCGCTGCAAATTCAATCATATAAAAATGAAACAAGTTTTACTGATAGTTATATCCTTTTTGATTATTTCTGCCTGTGAAAAATCACCATCAAAATACATATATAACAAAGGTTTTATCTATGGAACAGTTTACAGCATAATTTACGAAAGTCCGGATGGGAAAGACTTCGAGGACGAGATAAATAAAAAACTTAAAGAATATACCATGATTTTTTCAACTTACGAGAAAGAATCAACCATTTCGAAAATTAATAATAATGAAGCTGTAGAAATTGGAGAAGAATTCCTATCCTGTTTTAAACGTTCGATGGAAATTTCAGAAATCACCAATGGTGCTTTCGATATTACAGCAGGGCCGATGGTTAATGCCTGGGGTTTTGGACCAGACAAAAAGTTAAAAATGGACCAGGCAAAAGTGGATAGTTTAACTGCAATTACAGGTTACCAAAAAATTGAAATGGAGAACGGGGAAATAATAAAACAAAACCCGGATATGAAACTTGACATGAGCGCCATTGCCAAAGGATTTACAAGCGATTTAATAGCTTCTTTTTTAATTGAAAAAGCTTGTGAAAATTATTTGGTTGAAATTGGTGGTGAAGTAGTTGCAAAAGGAGTAAATGAAAGAGGTAATACCTGGACTGTTGGTATTAGTAAACCCGATGAAGATTTAATGGTTTCAAATTCAGAACTTCAGGCAAAAATAAAACTACCTGATAATGCATTGGCAACTTCCGGGAATTACAGAAACTTTTACGAGGAGGATGGAAAAAAATATGCTCACACCATCGACCCAAAAACCGGATATCCGGTACAGCATAGTTTGTTAAGTGCAACAGTTTTGGCAAAAGATTGTATGACAGCCGATGCTTTTGCTACTGCATTTATGGTAATGGGACATGAAACCGGAATTGAACTCGCACGGAGTATTCCTGAAATTGAAGTATTGTTTATTTATTCAGATGAAAGGGGAAATAACCAAATTTATATGTCGGAAGGTTTTGAAGAGTTTGTGGTGAATTGATTCCGATTTCAAAATACAAAACATTCATAATTTCCGGGAATAACCAATATTAATGAAAATGAATTTGACACATCCTTTTTTGACCCCCTTTTATCCCCCAAGGGGGGAAAATTCCTCTCCGGCCAAATGGCTGAAGGTTGGGTGGGGCCATTATTTGTATCTAAAACAACAGACATTCAGTCACAAAAAAACCGGCTATTCACCGGTTTTTATATCTGAAGCAAATTTAAGCTTTTCAAATTGTACTTTTCTCCAGGCCTTTCGTTGTTCAATTTTATCCTGTGTTTGCCAACAATGAACACCCTGACGTTTCAGGTGTTTATTCCCGCTTACATGCGTATTTGGGAATTTTCCGCCTTTTTTAATCAACATTCGAATGGCCATGGCAACCATTCCAATCCCCAAAACAACTACCGCCAGTAAAATAACTTTTAAAATTTCCATCTAATCATTGTTTATTGTCCGCAAAAATAATTCTTTTTATAAAGAATCTCTATAAATATAACCCGTTTAACTGCAAAATGTTGGAGTTGGTCTAAAAATTAATTTTAAGCTCACAAATACAATATCCTTTTTGTAAATTTATTGCACACCAAAAAAACTGAAACTATGGGAAAACATATTAACATCGTTGCTGCACTTCAAATTGGATTTAGCATTTTGGGTTTATTTATCGGAGGTTTAATTTTTGCAACCCTTTACCTTGTAAAAGATTTTGTTGATGATAAAGATGCTGAAATGGTCCTGCCAATTGTCGCCAATGTTTTAATGATCCTGTTTTTAATCTTGAGTGTTCCCGGAATAATAGCAGGAATTGGTTTATTTAAAAGAAAAGAATGGGCCCGGATTTTAACATTGATTTTATCGGTGCTCGACTTGTTTAATATTCCACTGGGAACTGCTGTAGGTGTTTATTCCATCTGGGCATTGGTACACCCCGAAGTTGTTGAAGAATTTAAACCAAATCATAAGTAATGAAATATATTTTATCTGTATTAGGACTTCTCTTTTCCGTTTCAGTTGTTGCACAAACAGTTTTTCCTGATATAAAAAACAAATCGAAGTTAGATATATTCAACAGGGAGGCAGCGATAATTATGCATGAAGAAAACAATGTTCAGGGGGTTATTTTTGATGCTAAAAAAAATGATGGATTAGCCATTTTTAAAAATATTGAATTTGAAAACGGAATACTGGAGTTTGATGTAAAAGGGAAAAATGTTCCAGGTAAAAGTTTTGTTGGTATCGCATTTCACATTCAGGATGAAGAAACTTACAATGCAATATATTTTCGTCCCTTCAATTTTAAAAATCCTGACAAAGAAAGAAGTGGCCATTCGGTTCAGTACATTTGTCATCCCGATTTTCCATGGCATGTGTTAAGAAAAGAATTCCCTGAACAATTTGAAAATCCGGTAAATCCTGTACCCAATCCTGAAGATTATTTTCACGCCAAAGTTGTAGTTGAATGGCCGATGGTTTCGGTTTATGTAAACAATGCAAAAGATCCTTCGCTTAATGTAAAAATGAAAAGTGAATTTAAAAATGGAAAAGTCGGATTTTGGGTAGGAAACGGCTCCGACGGGGATTTTAAAAATCTGGTAGTTAAAAATTTATAATCATAAAAAAACAGAAAACAATTAGTTTGAAATGAATGAAATATTTCAATTGAAAGAAAAGGCAGAGGAGAAGAAACGACTAGAAGAACAATTGAAAAAAACCTTATACGAATACAACAAAACCAAAGAAAATTTATCCCGTTTAGCCAATCAACTCAGCAAAGAATCCGACGATGTATCTAAGTTAGAGGAAGGAGGAATTACCGCACTTTTTTATTCGGTACTGGGAAATAAAGAAAGTAAACTAAAAAAAGAAAAACAGGAGTTTCTTGCTGCAAAATTAAAACACGAGAACTGTGTAAATGAACAGGAAAAATGGGAAATAGAAATTCAAAGAATCAAATCTGAGATTAAGGCTCTGGGTGATCCGCTATCTGAATACAAAACCTTACTTCAGACAAAAGCGGATAAATTAAAACTTGCCAACGACAAATACTTTAAGGAATTTGAACAACAACTCGAATTTCAGTTAAAACAAAAAACGGAACTTAATGAAGCCATTGAAGCAGGAGAAACAGCTTTAAATGGTTTACGTTATGCAATACAGGAACTCAGAAAAGCAAAGAACTGGGGAATTTATGACATGGTTGGCGGCGGGCTCATAGCTACAGCTGTAAAACACTCTAAAATTGATGAAGCTAAAAGTCTGATTCAGGATGTTCAGGTATGGTTAAAGATTTTTAAAAGGGAGCTTTCAGATATTAAAATCATAGCCTCCAGGGAGTTAACAGTGCAGCTTAATTCTTTTTCTACGTTTGCTGATTATTTTTTCGACAACCTGATTTTTGATTGGATAGTTCAACAGAAAATAAACCGTTCTTTAGAAGCTTGTGAAGAGGTTTGTCAGAAAGTGCTAAAATTGCTTACAAAACTTAGGATTACCGATGTTGACATGACTGAAAATTACAACAAAACAAGAGTTGAATACACCGCTTACATAGAAAAAGCTTTGATATGACCCAGTACGAAATAAAAATAGAAGGAAAAGTTCAGGGTGTTGGTTTCAGGTATTTTGTGCGTAGTAAGGCAACCGAAATGGGTATTACCGGTTGGGTGAAAAACACGGTCGATGGTAACGTTTTGGTATTTGCCCAGGGAATTGAAGCAGAAATCAAAACTTTTATCGGCTTCCTATATATTGGCCCTACCCTTTCGCGGGTAGATAGAATTACAAAAAATAAAATTCATGTTTCGGGGGTTTTTGATAATTTTAGCATCAAATATTAATACACCGAAATTGAAGAATAAAAATTACCACATGTCCCCCGAGGAGTTTCGTACCGAGGGCAAAAAAATAATCGACTGGATTGCAGACTATTATGAAAATATTGAAAAATATCCTGTATTGTCACAGGTTAAACCTGGAGAAATAAAATCTTCTTTACCTGAGACACCTCCTGAAAGAAGCGAATCGCTGGATGAAATAATGCAGGATATAGATGAGAAAATCATGCCGGGAATAACACACTGGCAATCGCCAAATTTCTTTGCTTATTTTAATTCAAATACTTCTTTCCCTTCAATTTTAGGAGATTTGGTTTCATCGGGACTGGGAGTACAGGGAATGATTTGGGCAACAAGCCCGGCAGCCACTGAACTGGAAACACGGGTACTGGACTGGCTGGCAGAAATGACCGGAATGCCGGAAAGTTTCAAATCAACTTCAACAGGAGGTGGAGTAATTCAGGATACCGCATCAACAGCAGCATTAACGGCAATTATTGCAGCACGGGAAAGAGTCACAAATTTTAAATCCAATGAAAAAGGTATTTCCGGTAATCTTGTAGCTTACATATCAACACAAACCCACTCGTCTCTTGAGAAAGGAATCAAAATAGCGGGTATTGGAAAGGCTAATCTTAGGTTAATTGATGTGGATGAAAAATTTGCAATGCGACCTGAATTGCTTGAAAAACAAATCAAGGAAGATAAAAAGAATGGACTTATTCCATTTTTTGTTTGTGCAACAGTTGGCTCAACTTCTACAACTGCGATTGATCCGGTAAGAGAAATAGGAGAAATTAGTCAAAAGGAAAATTGCTGGTATCATATAGATGCTGCAGCATTGGGAACAGCAATGGTTTGTCCTGAATTCAGGCATTACATACAAGGCATTGAATTGGCAGATAGTTACAGCTTTAATCCTCATAAATGGATGTTTACTAATTTTGATTGTAATGTTTTCTGGGTTGCAAACCGCCAGGAATTAATTAATACGTTTTCCATATTACCCGAATATTTAAGAAATAAAGCTACAGAATCGGGAGAAGTTTTTGATTACCGCGATTGGCATATTCAGCTGGGAAGACGATTCCGGGCTTTGAAACTGTGGTTTGTAATTCGACATTATGGAGTCGAAGGTTTACAATACCACATTAGGGAACATGTAAGAATAGCCAAGGAATTAAAAAACTGGGTGAAAGAATCACCCGATTTTGAATTGGTCGTTGAGCCTCATATGAATCTTATTTGTTTCAGGCATAAAAATGGCGATGATTTTAACATGAAACTAATGAACTCAATCAATGAATCGGGAAAGATATTCTTTACACATACGAAACTGAATAACAAAATTGTTCTTCGAATTAATATTGGACAAACCAACTTAAAGGAAAAACATGTAAAAGAAGCCTGGATGTTGATTGTAAAAACTGCTGCCAAAATGGCTACTATATAGCACAGGCTTTTTTAGTACAGTTTGGCAAACCAGTCAATTTATCCGCATATACATATTTTGCTTCCGGACAGGTTGCCGGATCACAGCAGGTATGACATACCCTTTTAAAGGCCTTAAATCCAAGTATTTCAATATCTTTGGAGAAAAAACCCTCTTTCATAGGTTCTTCTTTTAAAAGATCGGTACTAAGGTATTTTTTATTGTCATCTGAAAAAATGGTAGCTACTATTGTGTCTTCCCCTGTTTCTTCCAGAATTTTTAATGCTCCCAAAAAATTGGCTCCCGAGGATATTCCAACACCTATACCTATTTCCGCCAGCTTTTGTGCCATAATTATGGAGTCTCCATCGTCAATTTTCACTACTTCATCCAGAAAATCAAGATCTACCAATGCCGGTATAAATTCATCAGAAATACCCTGAATTCTGTGTTTTCCTACTTTATAACCTGTTGAAAGTGTTGGTGAATTTGAAGGCTCCAGGGGATAGACTTTGATATCTTGATTTTTCTCTTTCAGGAATTTTCCTACCCCCATAACGGTTCCTCCGGTTCCAACTCCTGTCACAAATGCGCCCGGTTCAAGGTTGCGGTATTTTAGCTGCCACCATAATTCAACACCCGTTGTTGTGTAGTGGGCTTCAATATTATCCTTGTTTGAAAATTGCTGTGGTCTGAATCCATTAATTTCATCAGCCAGTTTATCGGCCATTTCAATACTTCCCAGGAAACCTCCTTCTTCAGGCCTAACAAGTTTTATTTCTGCACCATAACCTCCAATTAAGTTTATTCTTTCAATGCTCATCCAATCGGGCATAAAAATGGTAACCGGGTGTCCCAATGCTCTTCCAATTGCAGCAAAAGCAATTCCTGTATTTCCACTTGTTGCTTCAATAATTGGCATTCCCGGTTTTAATTCTCCCGATTCTATTGCACTTTTTATAATATGAAAAGCCATTCGATCCTTAATACTACCGGTCATGTTCAAATTTTCAGCCTTTGCATAAATGGTTCGGTTTTTCCCTTTGTACAAAAAGTCGATTGCCAAAACCGGCGTATTTCCAATCAAACTGGATAAACCCTGAATACGATTAGACAAATTGTTGCTCATTCAAATAAACGATTTAAATTGGTTAGGCAGTAAATTAAATAAAATCTATTCATATTTAGGGTGATATTTGTCGTCATCTGTGATTCAGATCAATGTATATGTGAAATGTGCATATAAATTCAAAAAACTAAAAGTGTATATTTGACGCTTTAAAAATATTTCCTAAATTAGCATCAAAATTTAAACTCAATAGAAATGACAAATTTTAAACAAATGGAAGTCTGGTTTGTAACCGGAAGTCAACACTTATACGGACCAAAAACTTTAGCACAGGTAGATAAAGATTCTTCGACAATAGTTGATGAATTAAATAAAACAGGGAAAATGCCGGTCAAAATAGTTTTTAAACCCGTGGTAAAAACACCCGATGAAATTCTTGATATTTGTGTTCAGGCAAGCGCCGATGCCAATTGTATTGGTTTAATTACCTGGATGCACACCTTTTCGCCCTCAAAAATGTGGATAGGTGGTTTAAAAGCATTAAGCAAACCATATATGCACTTGCACACACAGTTTAACCGCGATCTCCCATGGAGCGAAATCGATATGGATTATATGAACCTTCACCAGAGTGCACATGGCGGTCGTGAATATGGTTTTATAAATGCCCGTATGCGTAAAAACCGCAAAGTAGTAGTTGGTCACTGGCAAGATGAAAAAGTTCAGGATCAGGTTGCAGTTTGGTGTCGTACAGCCATCGGCTGGGCTGATTCGCAGGGATTAAAAGTTGCCCGGTTTGGCGACAATATGCGCGAGGTAGCCGTTACAGAGGGCGATAAAGTAGAAGCTCAGATTAAGTTCGGATGGCAAATTTCAGCATATGGAGTTGGCGATTTGGTGGCTTATATTGAAAAGGTTACCGATGAAGAAGTTAATGAACTTTACAAAGAATACGAGACTGAATACGAAGTTGCCGAAAACTGCAAACCGGGTCGTGAATTTCATGAAAATGTCCGGGTACAAGCCCGCTATGAGATTGCCATGAAACGTTTTATGGAAGACGGTAATTTTAAAGCTTTCACAACCAATTTTGAGAACCTGACCGGACTGGATCAATTACCCGGACTGGCTTCACAACGATTAATGGCTGCAGGATATGGTTTTGGTGCCGAAGGCGACTGGAAACAGGCAGCAATACTTCGTATTTTGAAAACCATGTCTACAGGAATGAAAGGTGGAAACTCATTCATGGAAGATTATACCTATCACCTCGATCCGGCTAACGAAGCTGTTCTTGGTGCACACATGCTGGAAATTTGTCCAAGTATTGCGGCGAAAAAACCACGACTTGAGGTTCAGCCACTGGGAATTGGAGGTAAAGATGCTCCTGCACGTTTAATTTTTGAAAGTGCTACAGGAAATGCCATGAATGTTACTTTAATAGATATGGGTAATCGTTTCCGTCTTATCGTGAATACACTTGATGTAATTGCACCACTGGAAAAAATGCCAAAACTTCCTGTTGCTTCAGCATTCTGGAAAGTTCATCCAAACCTGGAAGATGGTGCTGCTGCCTGGATTTATGCCGGAGGAACACACCACTCAGCCTACACCCTGGCATTAACACCTGAATACATTGAAACATTTGCAGAATATGCTGACGTTGAATATGTGATAATCGATAAAGACACAAAGGTTCCTGAATTCAAAAAAGAATTAAAATGGAACGAAGTTTATTATATGTTGGCAAAAGGATTGTAGAATACTATAATTTTTAGGAAATAAGAAATAGAGGTGATACAGTTTTCATCTCTATTTTTTTTGCAAACAAATATTACAGCGACTGAATTCTGAAAACCACTAACTTTCTTTAATCTCATTCTAAACAACAATAACTTATTTTAAATAAGTTACAATTTGAGTAAATTAGCCATAGTTCAATAAACCAAATCAACCAAAAATGAAACTTAAAGGAATAATCCCTCTGATCTTGCTGTTTTTACCTTTATTTTCTTCAGCACAATTTTTTAAAGTATATCCGTATATGACACCTGAAGCAGGCGAAAAAGAGTTGGTTTACTGGTTTAGTGCTGTTGGCTCTGACCAAAGTTACGAGTTCTTTGGAAAAGAAGTAAGTCGTGACGGATTAACTGCTCACTCTATTGAGTTTGAATATGGTATCAGCAACAAATGGACAGCAGGTTTGTACTTCGATTTTGAACAACCTGTGGGTGAAAATTTAAAGTATATAAAAACCAAAGCATTGATGTTTCATGGACGGTTCTGGGAAAAAGGGGAACGTCCTGTTGACCTCGGACTTTATGTAGAATACATCATTCCTAAGAAAGAATATAAAAACAAAGAACAAATTGAGGTTAAGCTGATAATGGAGAAAGATTTTGGATTTAACACTATTGTTTTGAATCCAACTTTTGAAAAAAATGTTGCCGGGCCAGATGTTGACGAAGGACTTGAATTTGCTTTAAATGGAGGATGGTATTTCAAAAAATTCTCAGGAATTCAGCCGGCAATTGAATTTTATACAAAGTGGGGAGAATTGGCAGAAATCTCTCCTTTCGATCAGTCCAAAACATACATTTTCCCGGCTGTTGATATTATTATGGGAAGGCATGGTCGTATTATATGGCACACCGGTGCAGGCTTTGGCCTGACTAATCCAGCTGATAATTTTGTGTTTAAATCTATCCTTTCTATCGGATTCTTTTAAGGATTGGATTTTTAAACAATTAGATTTTAGAATTAAGATAAAGTCAAAAACAAATGAAAAAATTTAGTATATACTTCCTGTTGATGTTAATTGCCGGAATTGCAATTACTCAAAACAAAAAAACGTTAAAAGAACAGGCCAAAAACCAAACTAAACCCTATCACTTTTTTGAAGATCCAAAAACCTGTGAAGGTTGTCATGTTGAGAAATTTAAGCGTTGGAATGTTTCTCAACATTCAAAAGCATTTACGGGTGATTTTTTTCAAAAACAGTTTTACGATTTGGTACTTGCATCTGAAAGCTTTGCACCCGAGGTGGCCAATGTTAAAGAGGGTTGTATAGGCTGCCACGCGCCAAGTGCATTTTTAGCGGGTGAGTTGGTGCCTCCTCGCACTACAAAAATGGATAATTTCTGGAATAAGGGAAATGGTGACAAATCTATGGCAGATCGAGGTGTTTTTTGCGATTTTTGTCATACCATTTCTCATTTTAAAAATAAACCTCCTTTTAATCACGACTATGTTTCATCCGCCACAGAAGCTATCGATACTAAATTTGGTGATTTAGAGTTCCCCTGGTCACCACACCACAAAACTGCTACCTCAGAAATATATGAAGATCCGCAAATGTGTTCAAGTTGCCACAACGAATTAAATCCATATAATGTCTGGGTCAAACATACCTTCAGCGAATATGAAAACAGTGTTTTTCCAGACCAGGGTATTATTTGTCAAACCTGTCATATGCAACCTATGGGGGGTAAACCGGCAAAAATGGGAATAGTCCGCCCTGTTAATTCAGATCACTGGTGGGGAGGCGGTTTTAAAGAATTTGTAGAAGGTGCTGCCAGGGTTGAATTAAAACTGGCATCTGACGAGTTTTCTATGGGCACTAAAGTTGATTTCTCGGTTGATGTGCAGGCAGTGGCAACTGGACATAAGTTCCCTACAGGTTCTGTAGAAGAACGCGATGTTTGGCTTAGGCTTTCTCTGATTGATAATAATGGAAAGGAACTTTTGCATATTCCGGTACCTGAAAATCCGAACGATCCAAATGACAAATATTTTATTACCAGCAACGAAAAGGTAGCGTATCCATCACATAGCAAACTTTCCGAACCCTTTGAAAGAGATGCACTTCCTGAAGGTGACAGGTTATATCACAGCGCATTTCTCGATAGTGAGGGTAATTTTACCTATGCCCAGTGGTTTTGTGTTGAAGAAATCGAAAACCGTTTAAATCCTCTTGAAATCAGAAATGAAAAATATTCTTTTACAGTTCCTTCCAATCTTCCTGATGAAATTTATTTACAGGCAAAACTGAATTATAGAAGAATGCCTGATTCTTTTGCAGATTTTTTGGAGATTGACAGAAGACCTGTTATTCAGGTTGCAAAAGATGTAAGGAGACTAAGAATTAATTAAAGATTTCTCCAACCTCTCGAATTGGGTATCCAGATCCGACTTCTGATAAAATTTTTCATGTGAAAAATTTATAAACTTCAGGATTTTGAATGCATTAAATTTATGAAAAAACCTAAGTTGAAACGTTTGAAAGGAAGAACAATTTTTATTCAAATCGTCCAGTTCTGTCCAAAAATTATCTTTAATTAAAAACTCAAAAACAGGTTCTGGCAATCTGGCTATTAATTCTGAATAAGAAGGTTTATCAATCTGAAAAAGATGTTGAACTGAATCAAAAAACATTTTCAAATCAATAAAAGCCTGGAAGTCATAGGTAATTGATAAATCGGTTTCATCATTCATCCATTTTGATATGGCCGGTCCGGTGCCAAATGGTATTCGGTCTGATGTTCGTGCCGAAGGAAATACTTTTGTGGAATTTATTTCACCTACTTTTCCAACTTGTGTAAGGGTTTGTAAAAAATAGAAATCCTCACCGGCCTGTCTTCTGGTCATTCCTCCTCTTTTCACATAAGCTTCAGCAGTAACAGTAAATGCAGAGCCTATTGTAAAAATTGGATTTGGATAACGTACATATTCCAAAGCATTACGATAATACAAAAGGAATTTTTCGTACAATAGTATGCCTTTTAATTGTTTTTCTTCCAATCCTTCTGTTTGGTGTTGAAAAGCAATGGTTGCCCCTGCATCGCCCGGATTACTTTTAAAATGTTTTTCTATTTCTACCAGGTAATTCTTTTCAACCAGCGTATCTGCGTCTAGAGAAACAATTATACCAAAAGGTTTTTCAATTTGATTAAAACGCAGCACAGCTTCATCCATGGCACTTTTTCTGGCAAGTCCAACCCCTGCCCATTTTTTAGGCAATTCAACCGGTCCTAAAACAAAATATCTGAATTTATTATTTTTTTCTTTTTCTAACCAGGCTTCAATTTTTTCCCTTGTTTTAAAATTGTAATTCTTTATCTCTTCAGAAGCAACTTCAGAATGATTTAGCAATACAATTATTTCTACCTTTTGCTTTGGTGGAGTACATCTGGATAAAGATTCAAGCGTATTTAAAATATCCGGTTCACGAAAACAGGGAATGAACACAATAATACCACATCCTTTATCCGGAGGTTCAGTCAGCATAGGTGTTCTGCTATTTTTACGAAGATATTTACTGGCAAACATGATTTTACAAAGCTACGATTAAATGCAAAAAAAATCCGGGCTGTTTACCCGGATACGAATTATGGATTTTTAGGAATCAGTTCTTTTGTGATTTTTCATATTTTTCATTCATCATCTGCAAAATCTCCGCTGTGATGTTATCACCTTCATTTCCTATCAGAATACCGGTTGAATTTAAAATATAATCGTAATTTTTCTTCGCATTATAAGCTTCCAGGCAGCTCTCCAAACTATCAAGTACTTGCTGTCCGTTTGCATTTTGCATCTCACTTAGTTTTGCTGATAATTCCTGGTCCATTTTTAGCACCTCTTGTTCTATTCCTACCAAACGGTCACGTTCTCGAACAGCACTTTGCTCACTTAAAAAACCACCTCTTTGCAATTTTTCCTGAAAAGCTGCTGCATCTTTTTCAAACGATTGACGTTTGGTGGCATATTCAGTTGTATAAGCTTCTTGTTTTTTTGAAAACTCATCATGCAGAATTTCTGCAAGAGTATAATTTAAAATAACAGAATCAGCCTTAACATAAGCAATTTTTAATCCATCTCTGTTAATTACTTCCTTTTCTCCTGCAGTATTGTTTTCAGCACTTTGACTTCCTCCTGTAAAATGTAAAACATATAATATTACAACTGATATAAACAGTACTACACTTACAACCAATGATGTTCCTTTCATTTATACTCTATTTTAATTATGCTTTTTAAAATTGGCACAAAGATAATTTTTTACTTCAAATCAAATTATTTGTTTAACACTTTTTTAAACAATTTATAATTCAAATACTTACTATAAAAACCTGCATAAAATCATAATTGTCCCCTGATAAACATCATTGAAAAGAAAGGGTAACTGCTACTATTTTTACATCCAGTTATTATGGTTACCAACTAAAAAGAATAATGTTGAATAAGTTAATTGCGAATATTTTACCACACATGCCCAAGAAACTGGTTTGGGTCTTTTCAAAGCGATATATTGCCGGAGAAACAATTGAAGAAAGTTTACTGGCATCAAAATTACTGAATGAAAAAGATATTGAAGTAACCATAGATCTGTTGGGCGAGTTTATTAACACACTTGAAGAGGCAGAATCGAATAAAAACCAGTACCTAGAAATAATAAACCGTTTTACCGAGGAAAAAATAACCGGTAATTTTTCGTTGAAACCCACCATGTTTGGCTTGCTTATTGAAAAAGAAAAATGTTACCAGTTTATCAGGGAGATTGTTGCCCTGGCAGCCAAAAAAAATTCATTTGTAAGAATCGATATGGAAGATTCGCCTTGTGTTGATTTGGAAATTGACATCTTTAAAAGACTCAGAAAAGAATTTCCCAGAAATGTCGGATTAGTGCTTCAGGCCTATTTGCGACGCACACTCAATGATTTGAAAATGTTTAACGAATTAAATTCTGAAACAAATCCGATTAACTTCAGGCTTTGTAAAGGAATTTATGTTGAGCCTGAAAAAATAGCCTACAAAGGATACCAGGAAGTGAGGGATCATTTCTTAGAAGATCTCGAATATATGTTTGTCAATCAAATGTATGCCGGCATCGCAACACACGACAGGTATCTGGTTGAGAACTCCTTTAAATTAATTGAAAAGTACAATGTTCCTAAAGATATGTACGAATTTCAAATGCTTTACGGAGTAACGCCTGAACTGCGGCAATACATTGTAGATAGCGGCCATAAAATGAGAATTTATGTACCCTTTGGAAAACAATGGTTCAGGTACTCAACAAGAAGGTTAAAGGAAAATCCCAAAATGGCAAGCGATATTATCAAAGCACTTTTTATTAGAGGATAATTGAAATATAAGAATGTTAAAGGATGGCAGTGCCATCCTTTTTTTATTATCAATTGCAAATTATTTATAGTTTTGTAGAACAGAACAGAACACCTTTCTATAAACACTTTAAAGAATGAGCAATTTTAGATTTACGGTAGATAACAATTCAAGCGTTCTCAAATTTCAACAGCTGGTTGATGCCATAATTGATTCGATTAGCCGAGACCAACTTAAAGCAGGAGAAATGTTACCCTCCGTTAACCAAATAATGAACGAGTGCCAACTTTCCAGGGATACTGTTTTTAAAGCTTATGCAGAATTAAAAAAACGAGGTGTAGTCGAATCAGTGCCAAATCGTGGATATTTTGTAGTTCAAAAGATTACCAAAGTTTTTCTTTTCCTTGACACGTTTAAAGCTTATAAGGAAGTATTGTACGGTTCATTTTTGAAAAATCTGCCAAAGGATATTGGTGTTGATTTACATTTTCATCATTACAATATCGATGTATTTGAAAAAATTATCACTGACAGCGTAGGGAAATACAGCAAATATATTATCATGAATTTTGACCATCCAAAAGTTTCAAAACTCATAAAAAATATTCCCTCTGAACAACTATTGATCATCGATTGGAAAATTAACGCAACAGAAAATCAATCTTTCGTCTACCAGGATTTTGGTGAATCAGTGTATAAATGTTTTAAAAATAACCTGGATAGAATTTCAAAATATAAAGAATTAAAATTTTATTACCCTGAATTTACATACCACCCCAAAAGTACAATCGAATACTTCCAAAAATTTTGTAACGATTTTGATATTAAATTCAGCGTAATCTATGAAGGAACAAAATTTATTATTGAAAAGGGGAATCTGTATTTTCTTGTCAGCGACAGGACACTAGCTAATTTTCTTGATCAATGCCGGGATTTGGGATTTGAACCTGGTCGAGAGGTTGGTGTAATTTCATACAATGAAACTCCTATGAAAAAATATGTAAAAAATGGTATTACAGTAATTTCAACAGATTTTGAGCTGATGGGTAAAAAAGCAGCAGAATTTGTTACAACCGGTAAACATATACAGTTTCAGGTTCCTACTACATTAAAACTAAGAGCTTCATTATAATAATGATTTTAAGCTGATTTTTCATAATTCAATGATTATCAAATAAAGCTAATTACTCAATATTTAAAAACATGTTATAGAACATATTTATTCCGTTTGAAAGCTTATTTTTTGACCTTAATTTTGACAACATACCAGAACAGAACAGTTCGTATTTTTAACAACAACATAAAACACTAAATATCATGCACTTATTAGGATTCGACATTGGAAGTTCTTCTGTAAAAGTTTCGCTGGTTGAAGGTGAATCGGGCAATTGTATCGCCAGTTCATTTTATCCAAAACAGGAAATGACGATAACCGCCCATCAGGCAGGCTGGGCAGAGCAAGAGCCGGAATTATGGTGGAAAAATTTAAAGCTGGCTTTGGCCGAAGTATTAAATGAATCAAAGGTTTCACCGGAAGATATTGGTTCGATTGGTATTTCTTACCAAATGCATGGTTTAGTGATGGTGGATAAAAACCAGGAAGTAATCAGGCCTTCAATCATATGGTGCGACAGCCGTGCAGCAGTTATTGGGGATAAAGCATTTGACCAGATTGGTGGACAACGTTGTTTATCAAATCTGTTAAACTCTCCCGGAAATTTCACAGCTTCTAAACTTAAATGGGTTAAAGATAACGAGCCCGAACTTTACGATAAGGTATATAAGATTATGTTGCCGGGAGATTACATAGCAATGAAACTTTCAGGCAATATTCAAACCACAGTCAGTGGATTATCAGAAGGTATTATGTGGGATTTTAAAGAAAATTCTATTGCCAAACTGTTGTTTGAAAACTATGGGTTTTCACCCGATATTATTCCTGAAATTGTACCAACATTTGCAGTTCAAAGTCAAATTTCTGAGGCGGCAGCAAAAGAACTTGGTTTATCTCCAAAAACAACAATTACTTACCGTGCCGGAGATCAACCCAACAATGCACTTTCGCTTAATGTTTTAAATCCGGGAGAAATTGCAACCACTGCCGGGACTTCCGGAGTTGTTTATGGAGTAAGTGACGAAATTAAATATGATCCTCATTCAAGAGTGAACACCTTTGCCCATGTAAATTATACATCAGAAAATCCACGGTTAGGAGTCTTACTTTGCATCAACGGAACCGGTATTTTAAACGCATGGCTAAAACGTATGGTGGGTGAAAACTTATCATATGAAGAGATGAACAAACTTGCCTCAAATGTAACAATTGGTTCAGAGGGTCTTTCTATCCTTCCGTTTGGAAATGGTGCTGAGCGAGTGCTGAACAACAAAAATATTGGTTCAGTGCTAAGTGGTATTAATTTTAATATTCACCAAAAAGGACATTTATTACGTGCAGCACAGGAAGGTATAGTTTTCTCTTTTAATTATGGAATGGAAATTATGAAAAACATTGGTATCAATCCATCTGTAATTCGTGCGGGTAAGGCAAATATGTTCCTTAGCCCAATTTTCAGAGATACTTTGGCAGGAATTTCAGGAGCTACAATAGAGTTATATAACACCGATGGTTCTGTAGGAGCGGCAAGAGGTGCGGGAATTGGTTCAGGGTATTATAAATCATCAGCCGAAGCATTTACCAACCTGAAAAAACTCGATACAATTGAACCGGATATTTCAAATAAAGCAGAATATGCAGAGGCTTATGAAAACTGGAAAAACGGGCTTGAAAAAGCTATCAGATAAAACCTATTGAATACCAACAATAACCTATTTAATTAATTAAAAATGAAAAATACTACAAGAAGATCATTTCTAAAAACAGCAGCTGCTACAGGCGTGGGAGCTATGATTATCCCGAATTTTATCAGTTGTGCACCAAACCAGAAATTGCGTTTTGCAATGATTGGGGTAGGTGGCCGCGGACATGCAAGCTGGAGCAATGTTCCCAAAGAGAGTTTGGTTGCCATGTGTGATGTAGATGAAAGAATGACCAAACAGGCACGGGAAGCAGTACCTGATGCAAAATGGTATAAGGATTTCAGAAAGATGTTTGATGAAATGGGTAAAGAAATTGATGCGGTAATGATATCAACTCCGGATCATACTCATTTTCCGGCAGCCATTGCAGCAATGGAATTAGGGAAACATGTTTTTGTAGAAAAACCTTTGGCACATAATATCTGGCAACTGCAAACCTTAAAAAAAGCAGCAAAATATTATGGTGTAGTTTCTCAAATGGGTAACCAGGGGCATACCACAAACGGTATTCGTTTGGTAAAAGAATGGTACGAAGCCGGCGTTCTGGGAGAAGTAAAAGAAGTAATTGCCTGGCAGGGGCCGATCAATTTTGAGAAAGATCATTATTTCAAAAAACCGGAAAGCTTCCCGCCACCGGTACACGAAGTTCCTAATGGTTTAGACTGGGAACTCTGGCAGGGGCCGGTTCCTGAAAAACCATTTAACAATTTATATGCTCCCCGCACCTGGAGAGGATTTTACGATTATGGAAACGGCAAATTGGGTGACTGGTGTTGTCATACTTTGGATGCACCCTTCTGGGCTCTCGATTTAGGTATGCCACACACTGTTTCGGCCGAAATTAAAGACATGGTTCCCGATCACAGTTTTGTTGCTACAGAATCGGTAGTTACCTGGGAGTTTGGCGCAAGAGGCGATAAAGCTCCGGTTACAATGAAATGGTACGAAGGGATGGAAAAACCTGCGGTCCGCCCTGAATGGGGAATTGATGAATTACCCGGTGGCGGAATGATTATGATTGGGGATAAAAAAACATTGATAACAGGTGGACGCCCTAATAATCCAAGATTACTGGTTTCTAAAGAAGAAATGGAGGAATTTTTGAAAAATGCTCCTGAAAAAACTATTCCCCGTGTTGGAGAAGAAAAACCGGTTCAGGAATGGGTGGATGCCATAAAAAATGACACTCTTCCGGGATCAAATTTTGATTATGCTGCCAGCCTCATGGAAATGGCTCAAGTGGGTGTTTTAGCTCAAAGATTTGGAGGAACCATTAAATATGATTCCAAAAATATGAAGGCAATTGGAAGACCAGAACTTGATGATTATATCAAAGAACCTGTTCGAAAAGGATGGGAATACGGTGAAAATATTTGGAAATAAAAAAAGATTATTAATTATTAAAATTTAAAAAATGGAAGTATTAAAGGGTAACAAAGAGTATTTTAAGGGAATTGATCAGATTAAATATGAAGGTCCCGATTCAAAAAATCCACTGGCTTTTAAGTGGTACGACGAGAATAAAGTAGTTGCAGGAAAAACTATGAAAGATCACCTGCGTTTTGCAGTAGCCTACTGGCATACATTCTGCGGAACCGGTGGCGACCCCTTTGGCCCGGGAACTCAGATTTTCCCATGGGATGGTGCAACAGACGTTATGGATGCTGCAAAAGAAAGAATGGATGCCGCATTCGAATTCATTACAAAAATGAATATTCCTTACTACTGTTTTCATGATACCGACGTTGTTGGCGATGGTTCGGTTTTTGAAATTGAAAAACGTCTTGCAAAAATGGTGGAAATTGCCAAACAAAAACAAGATGCTTCAGGTGTAAAATTATTATGGGGAACAGCTAATGTATTCTCTGATCCTCGCTATATGAACGGAGCTTCAACCAATCCTGACTTTAAGGTTCTGGCCAATGCTGCCACCCAGGTTAAAAATGCCATTGACGCAACTATCGAATTAGGCGGAACAGGATATGTTTTCTGGGGTGGCCGTGAAGGTTACATGAGTTTGCATAATACAGACACAAAACGCGAACTGGCTCACCTTGGACAATTCCTTCGCACTGCACGCGATTATGGTCGTAAACAAGGTTTCACAGGAACTTATTTTATCGAGCCAAAACCAATGGAGCCAACAAAACATCAGTACGATTTTGATGCGCAAACAGTTATTGGATTTTTAAGAGCCAACGGACTTGAAAATGATTTCAAATTGAATGTTGAAGTAAACCATGCTACATTAGCAGGCCACACTTTTGCTCACGACTTACGCATGGCTGCCGATGCTGGTATGTTAGGATCGATCGACGCCAACAAGGGTGACTACCAAAACGGATGGGATACTGACGAATTCCCAACAAGCATTTACGAAATTACAGAAGCAATGCTGGAGATTCTACCTACCGGCGGATTCACTCATGGCGGCATCAATTTCGATGCAAAAACAAGAAGAAATTCTACAGATCTGGAGGATATTTTTATAGCACACATTGGTGGAATGGACGTATTTGCGCGTTCACTGGTAATTGCAGATAAAATTTTATCAGACTCAGATTACCTGAAAAGGCGTAAAGATCGTTATGCCTCTTACGATTCAGGTAAAGGTGCTGAATTTGAAGCAGGAAAACTTTCGCTGGAAGATTTACGTGATATTGCTGCTGAAGTTGGAGAACCTGCACAAATTAGCGGAAAACAGGAATTAATTGAGCAATTAATAAACTGGCATATTTAGTAAGCAATGAAGGAACGCAATACCTTTTACATTGCAACAATTACGCTGGTAGCAACACTTGGCGGACTGTTGTTTGGTTACGATACAGCAGTTATTTCAGGTGCTGACAAATCAATCCAGGCCTATTTAATTGATGGGCTTGGATTGAGTTCACTGGCTCATGGAGCAACAATTTCCAGTGCACTAATAGGATGTATTATCGGCGGGAGTCTCTCCGGATTGTTTTCAACCAATTTTGGAAGAAAAAAAACTTTGTTTATTGCCGCCATATTATTTTTCTTTTCGGCATTGGGTTCAGGTTATCCTGAATTTCTTTTATTTGAAAAAGGAGAACCTACCATGGGTTTATTATACATGTTCAATTTTTACCGAATAATTGGAGGAATTGGAGTTGGGCTGGCATCAGCAGTTAGCCCGATGTATATAGGGGAGATTGCTCCGGCCGATATTCGTGGGCGTTTGGTTTCTGTGAACCAGTTTGCCATAATTTTTGGAATGTTGGTGGTATACTTTGTAAACTGGGGAATTGCCAACGGCCAGAGCCTTGAATGGATAAATACAGTTGGATGGAGACGAATGTTTACTTCAGAAGCAATTCCTGCCGGATTGTTTGCCTTCCTGTTATTTTTTGTTCCGGAAACACCGCGTTATCTGGCTTTAAATAACCAAAACGACAAAGCGCTGTCAATTTTAACTAAGATAAATGGAGTTGAAAGAGCCAAAGCCATCTTTAAGGACATTAAATCCAGTGTTGAACAATCTTCCGAGAATCTGTTTGCCTTTGGGAAAGTGGTGATTATTATCGGAATTCTTCTTTCAGTATTTCAGCAGTTTGTTGGTATTAATGTAGCACTGTATTACGCCCCCCGTATTTTTGAAAGTATGGGTGCCGAAAAAGATGCCTCTATGTTACAAACCGTGGTAATGGGATTGGTAAATGTAATATTTACAGTTGTTGCCATTGCTACTGTTGACAAATGGGGAAGAAAACCATTATTGATGGTGGGTTCGATCGGTATGGCAATTGGTATGATTGCCATTGGAGCTCTATCATTTTTGAAAATCATCGGAATTGGTACGCTTGTATTTATTATCATTTACACCGCATCGTTTATGATGTCGTGGGGACCAATTTGCTGGGTGTTAATTTCAGAGTTGTTTCCAAATAAAATTCGTGGCAAAGCCATAGCCATTGCTGTTGCAGCACAATGGGCAGCCAACTATTTTATTTCATCAACCTATCCGGCAATGATGGAATTTAGCGGTGGGTTAACCTATTGGTTTTATGGATCGATGAGTATCCTCTCTTTCTTTTTTGTCTGGAAAATGGTTCCCGAAACCAAGGGAAAAACACTGGAAGAAGTTGAACATTTATGGAAAAAATAGTTTTTTTTAAAAAGACGTGATCAAAAATGAACCCGTTTTTTTAGCTCCTTGAAAAAAACATAAAAAACAACTCCCTCTTCGTTATTACTTTGATTGCGTTAGGCTATACTTTTTAGTAATTTAGTATAAGTCTAAGTTTTTTGCAATCAATGTTATAATCTATGATATATCCAATAAAAATAGATTTGATTCCTTTGTTGAAAAACCTGATTGCGGCACTTCAACCGTATGCCAGGGCAAACAACATTAAACTACAACTGTCATGTTCTTTTAAACAAGTTGAAATTTATCATCATCCCGAAATGATAATTCCTGATCTGACCAGGTTGGTTTGCCGGATAGTTACATTTACTCCACAGGATTTCAACGTAGAACTGAATTTACCTAATCAGGATATCAACAAACAAGAATATCTTTTGATTGGCATAAAAAACACAGGTGCCAGTTTGTTAGCCTTAAAGAATCACATTCTGAATGAAATAAAACTCAATAGCAAATTACAGGAAACAGGCAAGAATGGAACCCAATTCCTAATTCATATCCCTGTCGTCAGTTATCAAGGTTCTGGCGAAGATGACTTAACTCATATGTCAGAATCAAAAAGTGCTGTCTTCCATTCACCGTTCTATGCAAGTTTAATGGGACATTTAAAAAGTCATTTTAGCAGCATTCGAAACCTTGAAAAGACCGCTGATGCCATGAGTCAACGGGATGGCATTTTTCTAAAAAAAGTAAATGCCGTTATTATCGCCCATCTCGACATTGAAGGTTTCGATACCGTAAAATTAGGTAGAGCCCTGGCGTTAAGCCGTACACAGCTCTACCGACAATTAAAACCATTAATCGGCTTCTCACCGGCTCATTATATTCGCTACGTGCGGTTAAATAAAGCAAAAGAATTTCTGAACAACGAAGATCTGACCGTAAGTGAAGTTGCATATAAAACAGGTTTTGCAAGTCCCAGTCATTTTACCCGTGCATTCCGGGAACAATTTGGATTTAATCCTTCAGAGTTAAGGCAACTTAAAAGCAAATCAAACGTATAACAACACAATAATATCGTTAATTCCAAAAAAACAGTAAGGATGAACACAGCTGAAAAGAACAAACATTTTATGAAAAAATATTACAGGGAAGTACTGTATGCAAAAAATCACCGACCAGAATCGTTAGTAGAAACTTTTTATCGGTTTATAAAAGACCAAAAACTGGTCGATCATATTCTGACTTTAAATAAATCTTTTCCAGGATACGATGTAATTGTAAAGGAAATGATTGCCGAAGGTGACCGTGTTTTTGTAAATGTTGATTTTGTTGGAACTCACAAAGGCATTATTGAAGGTATTCCAGCAACAGCAAAAGAAGTACAGGTTCCTTTTGGACTTTGTTACACAATAAGAGAAGAAAAAATTGTTGATTTCTGGGCCATCGCCAACGAAATGGAATTCTTTGAACAATTAGGATTAACACGAGAACAGGTTGATGTTCAAAAAGCTTCTGAATCGGAATAAAGCAGATTTAGTCGACAACTATCAAAACAATCATTTCCCCATAACTCAAATACCCATATTTATCATTTTATAAAATTTTTAAAAAAGTTAGTCTCTCCACTTCTCGACATGTACAGATCAGAAAAGATGTATGAAAATTGAAAACTAATTGATCAATCTTATACAATCCACTCACACATTTCAATCTCATTCAATCCACACAATTACTTCAACCTGAAATCAGTTGATTTTTTGCTGAACGTGCACAAGCTTTATTATTAGAATGCCAATGTAACAAACAGTCAAGTATCTGGAACAAATGGGCTAACTCCTGCATTTAAATTGACTTTAACTTTGATTAAAAATCAAATGATGACCAAAAGTGAAAAAAATCGTCAGTTTATCCTTGAGTTTTACAAAGCAATTAACGGAAATAAAAAAACAAGGACTTCCCTGGCTCTTTTTATTTCTGACCAAAAACTTACCACTCACTTGTTATTTCTTGAACAACTGTTCCCAAAATTCAGACTTATACCTGAAGAAATCACCGCAGAACAAGACCGCGTAATTGTGAGGGCTGAATTGACAGGAAAACATACTGGTGAGTTGGAAGGAATTCCACCAACTCAAAAGAACATAAATACTGCTTTTGCTATTGGTTATCGAATAGAAAATAATAAGATAATTGATCATTGGTTTATTACCGACCAAATAGAACTGATAAAACAACTGGGTTTGGCCACCTTGTTGGATGAAATGTTAAAAAGCAATCCGGATTAAATCATTGTGTTACTCTAAAATTTAAAAATTATGAAAACTACTAGAATCTTGCTGCTGTTTGTTGCAGCTTTAATGCTCATTTTTTCTTCTTGTCAGGACGACTTGGTTCCTGTTCAGGATAACGACGCTCTTCTGTTAAAAAAAGGAAAAACCGAAAGAGTTGTTCCCTTTAAGGGCAAGTATACAACCTATCCCGTAATTATTAATGACGAAGGTGGAGTTCTTACTGCAGATATTCCCAGTGAAGGAAATGCTACTCATTTAGGCTTAAGTACATGGTATTCATTATCTACTGTTTATGCGAATACTGAACCACCATGGGAACAAACCGGGGATATGGTATTTGAAAGAAAAGGTACTGGTGACCAATTGATTGGTTATTTTGAAGGTATCTCGGAACCCAATCCTCCTGAAAATCCATTCATGGGATCAGGCGAGTATGTTATAACCGAAGGAACCGGAAAATTTGAAGGTGTTACCGGTAGTGGAACTTATTACTATTCTGTTACTCCCGATATGATTGGTACTCTTGTTTTTAAAGGTACACTGACGTTTCCCAAAAATAAATAAGCTAATTTTAAAAAAGGGTTTCAGTTTTTCTGAAACCCTTTTTTTATTTTGGTTGCCAGTAACAAACTTTAGGTGAAACAATCATTCCCTCTTTTTTCAGAACTTTCATTGCTTTATCAACCTCTTTTTTATCCATTCCTGCAGCTTCAGCAATTTCACCGGCTTTTAAAGCTTTACCGGCAGCTTTCATCGTATCCAGAACTTTTTCTACATTCATAAAAATAATTTTAAGAAATAGTTTTAATCAGTAAAACATTTTTGAAATTTAAGTAAATATAAATTAAATCGCACTTTAAAATTGGACGCTTCCTGCCATCTGCTGAGCGATTTCACTCAACCTTTTCAGTTCCATCGGATAAAGCTCAAGGGTGGCTCCCATGTCATAGGCCTGATTCTCAGTGTCCATAAGAATACCACCTGTTATTTGAAGACTTAGCATGGGATTGAAAGGACGGCTCAAAAGTCGCATAATACGTAGTATCGATAAAGGCACATGATTCTTTTTTGCTGATCGCTGACCAGCTTTCTCAAAAAGCTCAGCAACCTGATTGAAAGTCAGGTTTTCTGGTCCACCTACCTCAATCACCTGGTTGTGAGCTTTGGTTTCTTTCAGCGCGATCATAGAAAATTTAGCCACATCTTCGGCGCTCACGAAGTTAATGGGATTGTTTCCACGGCCAAAGATAGTTGTTTTACCTGTCTTGAGAATTGGTTCACCAACCATAACTGCCCAAAATTCCATGAATGCCGCTGCACGTAAAATAGTGTAACTCAATCCACTCATTTGTAGATATTTTTCGGTAGCGTACTTTATACGGAAGAACTCAAGCTTGCTGGTTGATGAAGCACCTAAAATGGAGATATAAACAAAATGTTGTACCCCGGCGCCTTTAGCGGCATCAATTAGATTGCGGTTGCCAACATCGTCAACAGTGCGGGGGTTGTTATTAGCCTGCCCGGGAGTAAATCCATGCGCTGCTGCCAACACCTTTTCAATACCTTGACAGGCACGCGCCACAGAGTCCAAATCGCGTAAATCACCCTGCACAACTTCTGCACCCAATTCTTTCAAATATACAGCTTCCGTTTTCGATGGCGTACGGGTCATAGCACGCACCTTTTCCCCCTGTGCAAAAAGTAGAGGAATAAGATACATCCCTACCCTACTGGTAGATCCAACAACAAGTATCATAATTCGTTATCTCTAAATCTCTCTGAAATTACCTTCCAATCGACTATTTTCCAAAAATCTGCAATATAAGCCGGACGTAAATTTTTCTTGTCGATGTAATACGCATGCTCCCACACATCGCAGGTTAGAACAGGAGTCATCCCATCGCGTAATGGATTTCCCGCATTACTGGTTTGAACTATCTCCAGTTCTCCATCAACATTTTTGACCAACCAGGCCCAACCTGAGCCAAATAATGTAGCAGCTGCCTTAGTAAAATCTTCCTTAAACTGTTCCACTGAACCAAATTTAGCTTCAATTGCTGCTTTTAATTCATCTTTAGGTTCATCACATCCATCAGCACTAAACTGCATAAAATAAAAAGTGTGATTCCAAACCTGAGCTCCGTTGTTAAAAATTCCACCATCAGCCATTTTTACAATCTCCTCTAATGAAGATTTTTCAGATGCAGTTCCCTGTACGAGATTATTAAGATTATTTACATAAGCCTGATGATGTTTCCCATAATGAAAATCAAGTGTTTTTTCACTAATGTAAGGTTCCAATGCATTTTTTGCATAAGGTAATTCTGGTAATTCGAATGTCATAATTTTTGAATTTAAAGGTGATAAATTTGATTTTGATTTTTACATAAAGTTACAACGTTTTTTGTGTAAAAAGGATTAATCGATTAAATAATTTGGAGCGATTATAAATAATTAGAAACCCTTAAAAATGAATTCCAATTTGTAGTCACAATTTGTAATAAAATCAAAATTGAAATACTAATTTTTTGAATTCGAATTAATTAGCCATGAAAGTTCATCAGCAAAAAATACTGGCTATTATTTTTTCTGTATTAACCCTTTCAATTTGTTCCTGTAAAGAAACAGAACTCATAATTCCAGAAAATGGTTATAGCTGGCCTGCTCCGAATCGTGATTATTGGCCTACTAAAGGCTGGAAAATCATGGAATTAGAATCGTTAAATATTAATTCCTCAAAAATGCAAATTGCTGATGAATTTGCTAAAAACGACCATTTATCCCGGGCATTATTGGTGGTAAAAAACGGATACCTGGTTTTTGAAAAGTATTACGGAGAAGGAGGCCCAGACAATAGCACAAATTTATGGTCGGTTACCAAAAGTGTTTCTTCGGCAATCATAGGATTGTTGTATGATCAACATGAATTTAGCTCAATGCATACAAAGATGACAAGTTTAATGCCTGACTACCCTGAATTTGGAGAAATTACTTTACACCATGTACTGACACAAACAACAGGGTTAAATTGGGTTGAAGAAGGTCCGCTGTGGGTTCAATGGGCTTTTTCCAATGATTGGGTAAGTGAGGCCCTGTCTCGTGGTTATCAATCCAAACCGGGTGAAAAATTCTTTTACAGTTCAGCCAACTCTCATTTTCTTACAGCACTGGTTGATTATAAGTCAGATATTTCTGTTGGAGCACTCGCCAAACAAAAATTGTTTGATCCGATGGGAATAGAATTTTATGAAGTCGATTCGAATCTTCAGTATAACAACTGGCTAGAGTATACCTATCCGGCATATCAAACCTGGAGAAAAGATCCTAACGGTATTGAATGTGCCAGTTTTGGTTTATACTTAAAAGCACGCGATATGGCCAAATTTGGATACCTTTATTTAAACAAAGGATTTTGGGATGGGAAACAATTGATTTCAAAAGATTGGGTGGAAATCTCGACCAAAGAACATATTCGAAATATATACGGAAGATATAGTTATGGATATCAATGGTATATCACAAAGGTTGGTAGCTACCCTGCTTTTTTGGCCAGTGGCTTTGGAGGTCAGATCATTGGAGTTGTACCATCCTTGGATTTGGTTGTGGTTTTAAAGTTTGAAGCAGAAAATCCTGTAGATCCTAAAACAGGTAGTTCACATGACGATATGCATTTGTTTGAATTGGTGGTAAATGCAGTAAAAGAATAATACTTACTTTCTCTCCATTGTAAAAACTCCGCAAACATTTTCGCTATCATAGGTTGAACCAACCAGTTTATTTTCAGAAACCAGATAAACTTCAAAGTTATTAGGAAGATAGTTTATTTTCTGTCCACCCTGAATTGCAGTTACTTCCACACTTCTTAGTATGGCTCTCCCATTGGAAATAATCCCTTCAACTTTTTCTACAACATCAATTTTATAGTCATTTTTAACTTCTTCAGTAAAAGTAAATACGCCTTTTACAAAGTTTCCTTTTTGCTCCAATTCAACCACACCTTCTGAATTTCCGCAATCAAAATCCTCTGTATATTTTCAGGTTCCTGTAATATTCATTGTCAATTTAAATTTTGCGAAAGTACTATAAAAGACTCACATTAATATTAACATAATATTACATTATTAGGCAAATAAAACCCCGGGACCTCTGTCCCGGGGAAAAAACCAAAAATCAACTAACCTTTAAACCGCCTGGCGACTTCATCCCAGTTGATGAGATTCCAGAATGCATTCACATAATCCGGACGTCTGTTTTGATAATTCAGGTAATATGCATGTTCCCATACATCTATCCCCAGAACAGGGGTACCCTGAACTTCCGCCACATCCATCAATGGATTATCCTGATTGGGCGTTGATGAAACCGCCAGCTTATCCTTTTGAAGAACCAACCATGCCCAACCAGATCCAAAGCGCGTTACCGCAGCTTTGACAAAGGCCTCTTGAAAATTTTGTACTGAACCAAATGAATCATTGATTGCATCGAGCAAAACTCCTTCAGGATTTGGGGATCCTCCCGGAGCCATTATTTCCCAATACAAATTGTGGTTATAAAAACCACCTCCATTGTTCCTGACTGCAGCCGACTGACCTGAAATTCCTGAAAGAATCGCTTCAATTGACTTTCCCTCCAAATCAGTTCCTGCAACTGCATTATTTAAATTATTAGTGTAACCTGCGTGGTGTTTCCCATGATGTAATTCCATTGTTCTTGCATCAATAGCAGGTTCCAGTGCTGTATAATCGTATCCTAGTTTTGGTAATTCAAATGCCATTTTAAAATAATTAAAGATTTTTATGTATTTAACTCTTCAAACAAAAATAAATGCTATTTAGATTTAATCCAAATATTGATAACAAAAAAACATATTGAATTCGTCTATTGTTCATTGACACGATTTATTAATTTTGAAATTATCGAAACAAATCAATTCAACATACTGTATTTAAGAATCTTACACACAATTGATAAATATTACAAAAAGCGAATTATGATGTTTTCACAAGTCAAATTCATGTTGATTACAACGAAAAGGATTACTTTTGGCCTTTCAATTTTGTTATGAACAGAAGCATTCTACGATTAGCGATTCCTAATATAATCAGCAATATAACTGTCCCGCTTTTAGGACTTGTCGATCTTGCATTGATGGGCCATTTAGGTTCTGAGGTTTATATCGGTGCAATATCGCTTGGTGGGGTTATTTTCAATTTTATATACTGGGGATTTAGTTTTCTTCGAATGAGCACATCGGGATTTACCGCACAGGCTTATGGGGAAAACCATTTAAAAGAGGCCATAACCATTTTAGCACGTGGACTTGCAATAACTTTTTTTATCAGTCTTTTTATCCTTTTTTTACAATCCCCGATTGCATGGGCCAGTTTTAAAATTATTGGCGGAAGTGAAGAAGTGGAAGCACTGGCTGAAGAATACTTTAGATTAAGGGTTTGGGGTGCACCTGCAGCATTGAGTATTTTTGTTTTTAGCGGTTGGTTCCTGGGCATGCAAAACTCGCGTTTCCCAATGATAATAGCAATTTCCGTAAATATTATTAATATCGTTTTAAGTGTGTTTTTTGTCTTTGTACTAAAAATGAAATCCGATGGAGTTGCCCTTGGAACTGCAATTTCTCAGTATGCGGGATTTCTGATTGCTATTTATCTGTTTTTCAGAAAGTACAGGAATCTTATTTCAGGCATATCTAAGAAAAGAATTCTGAACTTCGAAATACTTTCTAAATTCTTTAAAATGAATGCGGATATATTTATCCGTACTTTTTGTATTATTCTTGTTTTTACATTTTTTACTTCAAAATCGGCAAGCATCAACGACACTGTTCTTGCTGTAAATTCATTACTAATTCAATTGCTTCTGTTCTTTTCCTTCTTTATCGACGGATTTGCTTTTGCCGGTGAAGCACTGGTCGGAAAGTTTGTGGGTGCCAAAGAATTGAACAACTTAAAAAAGGTAATTAAACTTTTGTTTTATTGGGGAACAGGTTTGGCAATACTTTTTACAATAATTTATATTCCGGGGACAAATCTGATTTTAAGATTATTAACATCAGAACAAAATATTATTCAGAGTGCACAACCCTTTCTGATTTGGGTAGTGTTAATACCCTTTGCAACATTTGGTTCTTTCATTTGGGACGGAGTATATATTGGTGCTACAGCTTCAAGAGCTATGAGAGACACTTTAATTGCATCTACCATTCTGATATTTGCGCCCATTTATTATTTCTTAAATCCGATTTGGGAAAATCATGCGTTATGGCTGGCTATGTTATTATTTATGTTTTCAAGGGGTGCAATTCAAACGCTACTTTTTAAAAGGGCCATTTTAAAACCGTTAATAGTAAATAATTGACTTAACCGTTGGCTAGTTTAACCCGCAATTACTTATCATAACAATCCTTTATTTTATTTTATTTAGAAAACGATAAAATTGCCCGTAATTTATCTGATTAGGTAATGATTTATAAAGCACGCAGTTACTGACTTTAAGGAAACAAACTGTTGGAAATATTTGCAAATACAAACTTAGAAACCTACATTTGATTCTAATAATAAGAGTTCTTTGAAGAAGATAAGATATTGTCCGCATTGGTTCATCATTTGGTAAACTCAACAGAAAATTTTAAACCGAGAAAGCTCTTTAATGATCGTTAAGACAGGCCTTGTAGTCCCGATTTTATCGGGGTGAGTCGTAAGACCGGTGGAAGTCTGATCGATCGGGCACTCAAATCCTGTTAATCAGGGGTTTTCACAAACGAAATCGATGCGGATTTTTTTTGTTTTTTTCTGCGGTTACAAACCGCAGATCCCAAAAAAGGATGATATCTATAAGAAAGTTATCATCCTTTTTTATTAGGTCTCGCGGTTTCCATACCGCAATTATAATCAATGTCAGCGGATCGGAATCCGCTGTACCCTCTACCCTATCGCTACATTGATAATCTTCTTGGGAACAAAAATAAATTTACGAACGGTTTTATCGCCTATCCATTTTGCTGAACGCTTATCGTTAAGCACAGCCTCTTCAGCCGCATCTTTCTGAACATCAACGGGTAATTCAAGTTTAAACCTCATTTTACCATTAAACGAAACCGGGTATTCAAAAGTATTTTCCACCAATAAACTTTCATCCACTTTTGGCCAATGCTCGTATGCGAGTGTTTTATCATTTCCATAAAGTGACCATAATTCTTCAGCCATATGCGGTGCGTATGGAGCCAGAATCAATGCAAATATTTGGGCAGAGCTTTTTGATACTTTCCCTTTTTTGATTGCAAGGTTATTAAATATCATCAATGCAGAAATTCCGGTATTAAATTTCAGGTGTTCAATATCAAACTCAACTTTCTGAATTGTTTGATGCAATAACTTTAACACTTCCGGATCCTCATCACCTTCAACAATATTGTTTGTATCAGCAAAGAAACGATAAATCCTGGCCAGAAAATTAAAAACGCCTTTTACCCCATTTTCAGCCCATGGTTTTCTTTCGTCAAGAGGCCCCATAAACATTTCGTACAAACGAAGCGAGTCAGCTCCATATTTCTCTATAACATCATCCGGATTAACAACGTTTTTTAGCGACTTCGACATTTTTGCAACAATCTGTCTTAATTCTTCACCTGTTTCGGTATGAAAATATTTCCCATCCTTTTCTTCTACCAGGTCAGAAGACACTTTGGCACCTGTAGCAGTTTCATAGGCAAAGGCCAGAATCATTCCCTGGTTAAACAGTTTTTGATAAGGTTCATCAGTTGAGACAATTCCCAAATCAAACAATACTTTATGCCAGAATCGCGAATATAACAGATGAAGAACGGCATGCTCTGCACCGCCAACATACAAGTCAACCGGCATCCAGTACTGTTCTTTTTTAACATCAAAAATGCTTTCTGAATTATTAGGATCGATATAACGTAAATAGTACCAACACGAACCTGCCCATTGTGGCATTGTATTGGTTTCGCGTCTTCCTTTTCTACCGTTTTTGTCGGTTACATTCAACCAGTCACCCGCATTTGCCAGGGGTGATTCACCACTTTCACCCGGTGTATATTCTTTCAAATCGGGAAGTTGTAATGGCAGGTTTTTATCTTCAACTAGCGAAACTTCTCCATCTTCCCAATGGATTACAGGAAATGGCTCTCCCCAGTATCGTTGGCGGCTGAATAACCAATCGCGAAGTTTAAAATTAACCGTTGCTTTCCCTATTCCCTGCGAGTCCAGCCACTGCACTGTTTTTTGGATTCCTTCCTTTTTATTTAAACCATTAATATCTAATCCTGTTTCTGAACTTGAAGAATTAATATATTCACCATCTTCCGTCCAACACGCATCTCCTGCCAATATTTCTTTACGATTTTCAACATCTTTTGGATCAAGTATACAATTAATCGGAATATTGAACTCTTTGGCAAATTCAAAGTCGCGAGTATCATGCGCAGGAACTGCCATAATCGCACCGGTCCCATAACCCATTAAAACATAATCGGCTACCCAAATCGGTATTGGTTGCTTGTTAACCGGATTTATTGCATATCGCCCGGTAAATACCCCGGTTTTTTCTTTTGCCAAATCAGTTCTGTCCAAATCCGATTTTAAAGCTGCAGCTTTAATGTAGTTTTCAACTTCCTCTTTTTTCTCCCGTGTAGTTATTTCATTTACCCAGTTGTGCTCGGGTGCAATTACCATATATGTTGCACCAAATAAGGTGTCGGGACGTGTTGTGTAAACCCTTAGTTTTTTACCTAATCCTTCTATGTCAAAGTCAACCTCTGCACCCGTGGACTTTCCAATCCAGTTGCGCTGCATGTCTTTAACGCCTGCCGGCCAATCCAATCCTTCCAATCCCTGCAATAATCTCTCAGAATAATGTGGTATTCTTAATAACCATTGTTTCAAATTCTTTCTGATAACCTGGTTCCCGCATTTTTCGTGCGAGCCATCAGTAAGAACTTCTTCGTTTGCACAAACTGTTTTACACGAATCGCACCACCAAACCTGGGCATTATCGTAGTATGCCAAACGTTTTTCGGAAATATATTTATTTACTGCTGCTTTACCTTCTTTGTTTATTTCTTCAGGAATTACCAATTCAGAAATCGGCCTGCCTTTTTGTTGATCTTCATCGAAATAGGTATCATACAACTTTTTAAAAATCCATTGTGTCCATTTGAAATATTTGGGATCAGTGGTATTAATCTCACGATCCCAATCATAACTTAATCCAATTGCTTTAATCTGACGACGGAAATTATCGCAGTTTTTTTTGGTAGTCACTGCCGGATGCGTTCCTGTTTGAATGGCATACTGTTCTGCGGGAAGTCCAAAAGCATCATAACCCATCGGGTGCAATACATTAAATCCTTTCATACGCTTATACCGACTTAATATATCTGTTGCCGTATATCCTTCAGGATGCCCGACGTGTAATCCGGATCCCGATGGATAAGGAAACATATCCAGAATGTAATACTTTGGTTTTGAATAATCATCTTCTGTTTTAAAGGTTTTATTCTCTTCCCAGTATTTTTGCCATCTGGGTTCTATTTCTGCAAAATTGTATTCCATTTTATCCTTGAGTATCGTTCTTAAAATTAAGGGCACAAAGATAAATATTTTGTTGGTAGTTGGACAGGCTTTTTACAGTTTCAAAACAAAATGAATTCCATACTATTAAATTGAAATTTAATGTCAACTTATAATTGCATTTTATTACATTATTATTTTTTTCAACCTGCTGAATATCATTGAAATAGCATAAATCTTTTTTGTATATTAAGAGACAAATTCTAACACCATTAAAATGAATACTAAAAACAGCGAGTCGTTTGTTGCCGACTTTATGAATTATGTTATTTCCAAAGATCCGGGACAACCTGAATTTCATCAGGCAGTGCATGAAGTTATTGAATCATTAGCTGATTTCCTTTTGGCAAATCCCAAATACCTTCATTACAGGATCCTTGAACGATTGATCGAAGCCGAGCGAATTGTTCAGTTTCGGGTCCCCTGGCTTGATGACCAGGGAAATATTCAAATAAACAGGGGTTACCGTATT
>CAJXZG010000019.1 GCA_913063265.1 uncultured Prolixibacteraceae bacterium
GCAGTTTTTTTACCACGGTGGCATAAGCCGGATTTTTGTATACATTGTTTAACTCCAAAGTATCTTTTTGTCGGTCATACAATTCCCATTCATCAATATCATCGTAAAAATGTACCAGTTTATAATCTTTTGTAACAATTCCAAAATGTCGTTTTACCATGTGTGGTCCCGGGTATTCGTAATAATGATAATAAACTGCCTTTCGGTTCCACTTTTCAGTGTCGCCCTTTAGTAATGGGATTAAACTTTCGCCCTGCATATCCGAAGGAGGATTTATTCCGGCAGCTTCCAGAAATGTCTGAGCAAAATCGAGGTTTTGCACCATTTCATCAGATTTTGTACCAGGCTCAATCATACCTGGCCACTTAATCAGCAACGGTGTAAGAAACGATTCATTATAAATAAACCGTTTATCAAACCAACCGTGTTCACCCAAATAAAATCCCTGGTCGGAAGTATAAACCACTATGGTATTTTCCTCCAAATCATTTTCTTTTAAATAATCAAGCACCCGTCCAACATTTTCATCAACCGAAGCAATACAACCTAAATAATCCTGCATATATCTTTGGTAGCGCCACCGCATAAAATCGGCATCACTCATTTCAGAGTATTTTTGTTTAAAATCATTGTTAATCCCCTCGTAAACCGAATCCCAGGTTGCTTTTTGTTCGGGAGTAAATCTGGAGTATTTCATATTAAAAACATGCTCACCCCAGTTACTTGGTTCTTTAATTCCCAACTCATTCACTATTTCAGGATAGATTTTGGAATCTGCTGAGCTTGTCATATGTTTAAGCAAATTCATTTCCGCTTCTTTGGCCGCTGTACCGCGTCTTTCATAATCATCAAAAAGTGTTTCCGGTTCGGGAAAAGTTTTTTTGGTAAACGTTTTAAAATGTCTCGGAGCCGGAAACCACTCTCTGTGGGGAGCTTTGTGTAAATACATCAAAAAAAATGGTTTGGTCTCATCACGACGATTTTTAAGCCATTCTAACGTAAAATCTGTAATTACATCTGTCACATAACCTTCAACCCGGATATTGCCTTCGTTGGTAATAAAATCCGGATTATAATAATCACCCTGTCCGGGAAGTATTTTAAACTCATCGAATCCTTTTGGATTATTTCCAAAATGCAGTTTTCCAAACATAGCTGTTTGATAACCCGCCTCGTGCAATATTTGAGGAAAAGTAATATTTGTTGTATCAAAAGGGAAACGGTTATCGATTTTACCATTAATATGACTGTGCTTTCCGGTAAGTATTGTGGCCCTTGATGGTGCACAAATTGAATTGGTAACACAAGCATTGGTAAACAATATTCCTTCGCTGGCAATCCTGTCTATATTTGGAGTTTCGATTAGCTTATCGCTGTAGGCGCTAATTGCCTGGTAAGCATGGTCGTCGCTCATTATAAAAATAATGTTTGGTGGTTTGTTTTCTTTTGCTTCAAAACTGCATGAGATAAAAACAACTCCTGCAAACAATATTATCAATAGCTTAAAGATTCTTATATTATTCATCGTTTGATTTTTGTATAAAATAAAACAGTGAGCTACTTGCTCCAATTTACTTTAACAGATTGCAAATCTGCAGAATTTGCACCGACCATAATTTCAAATTCTCCTTCTTCCCAATCGTAATCGAGATTGGCATTATAGAATTTCAGATCATCAACAGATATTTTAAAAGATACTGACTTTGATTCTCCTTTTTTGACCGGCACTTTCTCAAATGCTTTTAACTCTTTTAAGGGGCGAGTAATTGAAGCCACCATATCGCGAATATAAAGTTGAACTATCTCCTCCCCGTCATAATTCCCTGTATTTATTATATCAACAGTAATATTGAGTACTTCAGATTCAGTAAGTTTAGTCTTATCTGCTTTCAGGTTTGCATATTCAAAATCTGTGTAACTTAATCCGTATCCAAAAGGTAAAAGTGGCGTATTTTCCACATCAAGGTAATTCGATTTAAATTTTTGAAATTCATCACTACCCTGCGGCCTACCTGTATTTCTGATACTGTGATAAATGGGAACTTGTCCAACATTTCTTGGGAATGTTGCAGTTAATTTTCCTGACGGATTGTAATCTCCATAAATTACATCTGCGATTGCATTTCCTGCTTCGACTCCCGGATGCCAGGTAAACAATACTGCATCTGCAAGTTCCAGTTCTTCTGTTAAAGCAAGTGGCCTTCCGCTCATAACAACCAACACCAGTGGTTTTCCGGTTTTTGCCAAAGCGCGTATTAATTTTTTCTGGTTTTCAGGAATTAACAGATTTGTCCGGTTTGCAGCCTCACCGGTCATTTCACTTGCTTCTCCAACTACAGCGACAATTACATTTGCCTTTTTTGAAACATTTATGGCCTCATCTATCATCTCTTTTGGTGAACGTTTATCGATAAATACCTTTGGCCCAAAAACATTTATTTTTTTTGCATAATCCGGATCGTCAACAATATTAGCTCCTTTGGCATAAAATATCTGAACAGAACTACCTACATTTTTAATAAATCCGTCAACAACTTTTACTGCAAGATGATGTTCGCCTGTTGGTGCCCATGTTCCAAGCATATTATTCTGGCTGTCGGCAAGGGGCCCAACAAGAGCAATTTTACCTGATTTTTTTAGCGGCAAAACCTGATTATCATTCTTCAATAAAACACAAGCCCGGGCAGCAGCTTCTCTGGCAATCTGCCTGTTTTCCTTTGAAAGAATATCTTTTTCAGGCCTTGAGATATCATTGTATCTGTACGGGTCATCAAAAAGCCCTAGTTTGTATTTGGCTTCCAAAATCCTCCTGCAAGCCATATCGATTTGCTCTTCAGTAACTTTTCCTTCTTCCAGTGATTTTTCGAGCGTTGAAAGAAATCCTTCTCCTACCATATCCATATCCAGTCCGGCATTTAATGCCATTGCAGACACAGCCTGTAAATCACCCATCCCATGGGCTATCATTTCGTTAATGGAAGTATAGTCTGAAACTACAAAACCATCAAATCCCCATTGATTGCGAAGCAAGTCTGTTAACAACCATTTATTTCCGCTGGCAGGGATCCCATCAACATCGTTAAACGACGACATTGCACAACCCACACCGGCTTCTACTGCAGCTTTATATGGTGGAAGATAATCGTTATACATACGCAGCTTACTCATATCCACAGTGTTATAATCGCGCCCTGCTTCAGAAGCCCCGTACAAAGCGAGATGCTTTACTGTTGCCATCATGGTTTTTGAATCACTTAAATCATCTCCCTGATAACCTTCTACCATAGCTTTTGCAATTGCAGAACCCAAAAACGGATCTTCTCCTGCTCCTTCTGCAATTCTTCCCCATCGGGGATCGCGTGCAATATCAACCATAGGAGAAAAATTCCAGAATATTCCATCTGCAGTTGCTTCTTTGGCAGCAACCTGGGCCGTCTTTTTTATTAATTCCATATCCCAACTGCAAGACAAACCCAATGGAATCGGGAAGGTAGTTTTATAACCATGAATTACATCGGAACCAAAAAGTAAAGGAATACCCAGCCTGCTCTCTTCTACTGCAAGTGCCTGCGCCTGTTTTACTTTTTCAGGTCCGTAAATACCAAAAATTCCTCCAACCTGTCCGCTTTTGATTTTCTCTTCCACATCAGTGCTTACCACCGAGCCTGTTAAAATTCCACCACCGGGAGTAACAAGGTTTAACTGTCCAATCTTTTCCTGAAGCGTCATTTCAGCCATTAATTCATTGATAAATGAATTAATTTCCATGTTTTCATCTGAAGATTTTTCAGTCTTACAGGAAACAAATACGACCAAAGCTAATAGTAGTATTATCCAGAATTTCATTTTATTTGATTTATAGTTATTACTTTACTTCTATGATATCCGTCTTCACGGATATTCCGTTTTCGTTAAATGCCTCTATACAGAAATAATAAGGCGTATCCCTGTCGAGACACCGCATCTTATGTTCGTTTGTGTCGTAAACCAGCCACGACTGGTAGATTTTATCCGGGGCAATTCCCCACCTGATATTGTATCCCTGGGCACCTTTTACAGGCTGCCAGGAAAAGGTGGCATCTCTGCGGTCTTCTTCCCGATTAACTTCAAAACCTATAACTTTTTCAGGAGTTTTCCCGTTTCCAATTCCAAATACCCTTACTTCGGACATCGCCAGATTTGGTCCGGGGACTTCTATGTTTTTATATTTTACATATTTTGCCTGAACAGGCTGATTCAACACAATGTATGCATTGGGTGCATCTTTATAACTATTGCTTCTGTCAACCACTGTTTCCCAGGTTTCTCCATCTTCCGAAATTTCGATTGTAAACCTGTGCCGAAGGTCATCTTTACGGGTATAAATGGCAGATTCATGGTCGTGAAAATTGAGTTGAAAAGCATAGATTTTTCCAGGATTTAGCATTTCAATTTCAACCCATTGTTGATCATCGTTGGATTCTGCTACCCAATACGATTTTGGACTTTCATCTGTTAAAATTCCGGAAATAATTTCCCCGGATTCGTTTTTTTCCTGCGGTAATTCAGTTTCGCTAACTTCATCATCATTTGAGGTAAATTTCTCGATTTGTATTAACGACGATGAAACGGTAACCTTTCCTTTGAAGGACAGTAACATCCAACCACAATGCTCTCCTGCTTTTGTTGGATGACCTGGTGCAAAACGCGGATAATCGCCATAATGTGTATTCGAAAACATTAAACCATCCTGATCAAAATATGTAGGAAACATACACAAACGACGTTCCCACTGGGCGTTAGATGCCAGTGCCATAGTAGCAAAATGCCAGTATTGTCCGTTGGTTTCTTTCACTGTTATTCCATGCCCCGCACCATTGGTAAATCCGCCGGGTTTAAAACACATCGGGTTATTTTTCATGTATGTAAACGGCCCCAGGGGAGTTTCTCCAATATATGCACCATCGGCATATACATTAAATTGTGTTCCAGGTGCTGCGTATTGCAGGTAGTATTTGCCATTGTATTTGGTCATGGATGCGCCTTCCATGTAGCCTTCTTTTAAGGTGGGATGAAAATTATTTTCACCAAATCGCTCCCAACCATGTTCCTCCTCAACCAGGTTTATCAAATCTTTTCTAACTCCGGTTTCCAACATCCGATCATTTTTGTCTAACATTTTTACCCGAATCGGATGAACATTGGATGAGCCCCAATACAAATACGTCTTTCCATCATCATCAATAAAAAGTTCCGAATCCTGAAGGTTATTGGAAATGGATTCAACAGGCGTCCAAATACCACTTTTCGGGTTATCTGAATAAAGAATACTTCCATAACCAGCTGGATCGCCTGCAAAATAAATAACCGAGTCTTTATAATTAAAAGCTGTTGGAGCATTACATCCTTCAAAAAACCATTGTGCCGGTCTGATAAACTGCCAGTTTACCAAATCTGTCGAATGCCAGTACCCAAAAGAGCGGGTAACAAACATATAATACTCACCCCGAAATTCGACAACGGCAGGATCCGCCCCGGAACGATAAGAGATATTCCGGCTTGAATTGTATACCATGTAGGTGTAATCGATGTCCAAAGGATTACAAAAAGTTTTTGGTATTATTTCCTGTGCATATAATCCAAATTCGCTAAAAAAAATAAAAGCAACAACAAATATTTTTATTGAACGCATACCAAATCGTTTTTAATAAATTACCTCTGAATCAATAATTTTTGTCTAACAGCTTGTCCATTATGTATAATCTGTACGATATAAAGTCCGTTTTTTAAATCGGAAGAATTGAAAGAGTATGTTCCATAATTGAACTGCACATTTTTTATCAAACTTCCTGCAGCAGTGAAAATTTGTACATTTAAAGGGTGATTATCCTTATGTTTTGAATATTTAATAAAAACTTCGTCTTTTGCAGGATTAGGATAGATTTCAAAAGAATCGTTTTTTTCAACTTCTCTGATATCTGTTATAACTTCGTATTGAAATCCAAGTTTATCCAAACCGGCCTGAACATCGGCATCCATCATAACATATTTCCACAAAAGCTGTGTTCTGTAGTTTTCAATCATAATAACAATTGGTCCCTGATCGATTCCGATATAAGCTTCCTTAACCCAGTTTCTTGAATCGTTAAAGGCATCGTACGGACCATATTTCCCAAACAATTCACTTCCACGTTCACGATAAAAGTATTTCAAAGCTTTCATCGATTCTTCAGGAGTGTAAGGAAAACTTGCCAGTGCTGCTGTTGGACTTACCGTTCCATTATCATTATCCATGGGTCTGTGTGCGGTGTATCCATCCGGATCATCGCTGGCAGTTAATCCCCAGTTTTTTTCGCTATAATTTACCCAACCCAGGGGATTGTCTTTCCCATATTCAAAATGAATTTTAGCAGTATTAACATGTTCCTGCCAATACTCAGCATATTGATCGACCAAACCATGAGGATTGATTCCGTGGTGTGAATAATGAATCCAAAACAACGGCCCTCCCCAATTTCGCGAAAGGTTGATTTCGTATCCATAATATTTTCGACCGGGTTTTACCATGTTTCCGTTTCTTGCCCAACCGTTTGTATATACTTCTTTTGGTACTCCATAAGTAGGCGAAGCAGCTGCCATCACATAGGTGATTAAACATTCGTTCCAGCCCGTTATTTTCATATTCATGTCCCACCCATTGTTAGGTGACCAGTGCCAGTACAATACATTTTGATTGTTTTGTCGATACCAACTCCAATCCACTTCTTTCCATAGTTGATCGGATTTTTCACGAATTTGAACCGACTTTGAATCATTTCCGGAGAAATAGTGTTTTAAGGCAATCAGTGCCTGGGCTACAAAAGAAGTTTCTACCAAATCTCCACCGTCATCTTTGGGAGAAAATGGCCGGGTTTTTTTTGTATTGGAATCGTACCAATGCGACCAGGCCCCATGATGACGTTCACAGGTTTCAAGGAAATCGAGGATTTTTAAGATTCGTTCTTTAACCTCTTCACGTGGACGATATTCCCGTTCATGTGCAACAATCATTGCCATTAATCCAAATCCTGTTGCACCCGAAGCTGTTGTTTTTCCATTTCCATTTGACCTTTCCAAGGCAGTGCCGCTTGCCTGATGAGCACCTTCCCAAAAATACCGGAATGAATATTCCTGCATCATATCCAATAATTCTTCATCTGAAAAATCACGAATTTGTACTGTTTCTTCAACCGGTTCTGATTCTTTGTTTTGCGTTACCGAAACCACACGATACACAACATCTTTATTTCTGCCTTGCTGAGGTACAAAATCGAGATAATAATTTTCAGACACCTCTTTTCGTAATTCGAAATTTTGCCCGCTATCAAAAGATGCATAAACTCTGTATGAAAGTCCCACATCCGGTTTGGTCCAGCTAAGATCTGCATGGCTGTCGTAGCCCCTGGCTTTAAAATCGACTACAGGCAAAACAAAATCAACACTTTTAAAAGCCGTTACTTCATCGATCAAAACCAAACGTGATGTGTTGTTCTTTTCGGATTGATTAAATATCACCCCTTTTGCATGGGTATAATCAAGTCCGGGATTTTGATTTTTTATTACCGAAAGTGGAAATTTAACCTGGACCCATTGGGAAGCCGGAATATCATTGTTGTATTCTGATGTTGGATATAGATCTGAAATTCCACCTTCACAGTTTAAGCCAATAAGCGGCAGCGCACTTTTGGGAATTGCGCTTTCAGAGTAGATAAAAAATGATATTGAATCCAGATTTGAAACATCTACCTGACTCCAACCTTTTCTAAAAATACTGACTTTCCAGTTTCCATTGTCAGAAGAAGTATAATTGAACTTTAACGAAGTTGAACTTTTAAATGCGGTAGTTGAACAAGGAACTTTATCGTTCCATTGCGGTCCACCAGGGGGGTGAGTATATTCAAAAGTACTTTCTCCAAGATTATTTTTATCTACAATTCCCTGATCATAAAAATTGTTGTCTGTTCCTTCATCGAAAAAAATTACTTCCTGGCTGAAACCTACTATTGTTAAACTCAGAAAGATTAGTCCAAATACAATTCTCTTTTTATACATTTACTTTTTATGTTCTTAAAATTTAATCCCCCTTTTATTCTCCCTTTTCTAAGGGGGACGAAGAAATAAACTTTCTATTGATATTTTATAACTCCTTTATCCAGATATTTCTAAACTGCACCAGGCTCGAAGCCCCTTTCAGTTTTCCTGTTTTTGCATCGATGCCTCCATGATGTTGAAAACCAATCGGCCCTTTTACATTTAAACCCGGGTAGTAAGCATTATGAATTACAATGATACCATTGTTTTTAATCGTAATATATTCACCTTTTACAGTGATATCAAATGCATTCCAAAATCCCACAGGATTATCCTGGTTAGAACCGGGAACAGCAGCCGCTCTCACTTCAGCTGGTAAATCTTTATTGTTTCTGACCGACCATAATTCTCCTGAACCAACCGACCAGCACCAGAGGTTTGTCTGTCCTACACCTTTAAGAAGAATTCCTGAATCAGAGTTTGGTCCCAGAGGTTCAATTATATTTCCTTCCTCATCCCGCAAATATTCTCCACTGGGCAAAATTGTGGGTAGTTTAAAAAGATGATCTCCATAACCTTTAAATCGCCATTCAACATGTAGCTGAAAATCGGTATATTCTTTTTCAGACCAAAGACTTTTATCGTCTTCAGCTTCCGACCTGGCATCGTAATCAATTACCCCATCGATAACACTCCAGTGACCGTTGTCCCCTTCCGGGATAATCCAGCCGCTCAAATCTTTCCCATTAAAAAGTTTAGTAAATCCCTGTTCTTCGTAAACGCATTTTTTTTGAGAGAATACGGAGCTTGAAATGAAAACCGCCAAAGTAAAAATGGCAACAGTACGTATAGATTTTTTCATTTGTTATTGATTTAATTCGTTTTTAATCTTGATAATGTTAATTCAAAGCTGCATTGTAATCCAATAATTTTTCGATTTCCACTTTGAAATACTTCCCTTTGAAATTGTTGTTTGATATTCTTTTTATTCAAAATCAATCTCAAAATCCAATGCTTTTAGTCCTTTTTGCACATCCCCGTTTTTCATAAATAGTTTCCACAATAAACCTGTACGATAGTTTTCTATCATCACAGGAATAGGCCCCTGGTCAATCGCAAGATATCGTGGTAAATACCAGTTGTTTGAATGGCTGTACGCATCGTAAGGCCCGTATTTCCCGATTAAAGAATCTGCTTCGTTATACAAATAATCAAGATGTTGCATAGATTCTTTAGGTGTATAAGGAAAAGATGATAAAGCTGCAGTTGGAGTGATAACACCCAAGTCTCTTCCCGGACGATGACCGGCATAACCTCTCATTGAATAGCTTGAAGTTAAGCCCCATTGTTTTTCACCATACCCCTCAAAACCTTCAGGATTGTCCAAACAATATTTATAATGAATCATTGCATGATTGGTGTTTAATTCCCAATAATCTGCATAACGGTCTGATAATCCTTTTGGATTTAAACCCAGATATGAATAATGTGCCCAAAACAACGGGCCGATAGGATCATCGTTGTGTTCATAAAAATCAAGTACTGTATTTAATCCATAAAAAACAGTGTCTTCTGCAATTCTGCCATTCCCGGCCCAGCCTTTATGATAAGCAGCAGGTTGAATCGGATGAGTTGGAGAAGAAGCTGCCAGTACATACATTATCAAACATTCGTTATAACCCCCGACAGGAAAATTCATTTCCCAGCCATAATTTGGTGACCAATGCCAGTATAAAACATCTTTTCCTCCTTGTGTGTACCAATCCCACTCCACTTCTTCCCAAAGCTTTTGAATATCTTTTACCAGTTGTTTTTCTTCTTCATTTCCATCTTTGAAATACTCGGCAACTGTTAAAAGTCCCTGAATCATAAAAGCGGTTTCCACCAAATCGCCACCATCATCTTTTTTACTAAACGGCGCAACTTTTCCGGTAGGTCCATTCAGCCAATGAGGCCAGGCACCATAAAACCGGTCGGCTTTTGCCAGATAGTCCACATTTTTTTGAAAACGTTTTAACGCTTGTTCGCGGGTAATCCATCCTCGTTCGACACCCACCAAAACCGCCATAACTCCAAAACCGGAACCTCCAAGCGTAATAATATCCTGATCATTACGTGGGTATACATTGTCCATGTGGATTCTTTCTCTTGCCAAACCGGAGGTTGGTTCTGCTCCATCCCAGAAATATTGGAAAGTCTGGTACTGAACGCTGTCTAACAATTGTTCATCGGTTAATACTGATTTTTCATCAGCTTTTTTTTGCACAGCATTACAACTTCCGAGAATAACAATCAGCAAAAAAATTGATAATACTTTCATTTCTATCTTTTTTACGCGAATTTGAAATTGAAAAAAGTCTGTACAAACAAGAGAGGGCTGCTACAAATAACAGCCCTTCTTGATTGTAGCAAAATCTAACTAAACTAACTATCCGGTTAAACCGGATTATCTTCCCTGCTAACTATTAATTATTTTTCAGCATCAATAATAGTCTGAACTTCCTCCTGGCTAAGTGCTTTGTCGAAAATTCGCAACTCATCCAATAAGCTTAAATCCGACTTGTGATCCCAACCTGTAAAACGAGGTGCCCCTGATCCTATTGAAAGGATATCACAACCTGTCCAGTCAATTCCATCAAAATCTCCCTGTTTAGCAACTTCACCATTGATATAAAATACACATTCGGTACCTGAAATGGTAAATGCCATATGCACCCATTCTCCGGTTGAAGGATCTACTTTTGCATCATCGCCGCCGTCGAACCAGCTGTCTGCTGTTCCATTCCCGGCATTTAACTTAAATATTTGATCGGTACCGGCTGCTTCCCTAAAGAACCTGAAACCACTTTTGCGGTTGTTCTGTTTCTCCGGATAATCTGCATTATCAGGATCTTCAGGCCCCATAACCAATACTCCTGCTCTATCCGGATCTGCATTGATTTTCATCCAGAAAACAGCACTGAAATTGTCGTTTTGTAAATTAGCTGTTGGGAAAGTAAGATAAGAATCGGCTGCTCCCATAAATGCTCTACCTTGTTTACCCTCGCTAAAACCTGTGGTTCCCACCATGGTCGCTTCAGTTCCTGAAACCATTTCTTTGTTATCATCTTCGAATGGCATGTAAAACACTTCACCGTCGTATTTTGGATTATAACCCACAGATTTTCCAGATTCATCAGCGATTATATTTGCAATATCTTCTGCAGAAAGTGCTCTTTTAAACAATCGTAATTCATCCATAAAACTTTCGTCAGAGAGGTGACTCCATCCGGTAAATCGGGGTGCCCCCGACATGATAGAGATAATATCACAGCCAGTCCAATCCACTCCTGCCAATTCTCCTTGTTTTACAACCAGTCCATCGATATAAACTACTGCTTCGGTACCCGAAATTGTAAATGCCATATGCACCCATTCGTTTGTTGTAGGATCAACATCGGCTGCAGTATTTCCATCAAACCAGGAATCACTTTCACCGGTTCCCACATTCAATTTAAATCTTTGTTTTCCATTAGCATTTTCACGGAAGAACCTGAATCCGTGGTTACGGTTATTCATTGCGGTCGGATTTGCATCATCCGGTGCACCGATTACAAGAACTCCTGCCCTGTCGGGGACCGCATTTACTTTCATCCAGAAAACTGCTGAAAATTCATTAGTTAATAAACCTTCTGTTGGAAATGTAAGGTAAGAATCAGCAGCTCCCGCATAGGCGTTTACACCTTCACCCTGAATTATACTTTCGCCGGCAAAACCCGGATTACCAACAACTGTAGCATCTGTGAAACTTATTTTCTCTGCAAAGTCGTTATCAAACGGCATATAAAAAATTTCATCAGGATATACCGGAGTATAAGGAGGTGCTTTGGAAAAGTTTACAGTTGCCGATGTGGTCTTATTTGTTAAATCGGTGGCTGTCACTTTTAACTCATGATCTCCGTTTGTTACATTCTCAAACAGGAATTCTTCAACTGCCCGACGATAATCTTTAAACTCAGTAAAACTGGCAATTTCGACTCCATCTATTAAAACGCTAATGTTACCGATTTCAATGTCATCAGTCGCTTCAAAACTAATCATAACCGAAGCAACTAGTTCAGGAACCTGAATAGTTGTGCCTTCCACAGGAGATTTAATCACTACCTGAGGAGCATCTTCATCGGGTCCTGGTTCCACTTTTGAAATAGGATCTATGTAGTCTTTTTCACAGGCACCAAGTATGAATACTACCAGCACCAGAATCGTAAATTTAAAATATGTTTTCATATTAATTTTTTTTAGTTAGTTGGAGTAACTTCTTCCCCTAATTGTGGCAATTCAGCGACCTGAGGAGCAGGAATAACATAATATGCTTTGTCCATAGTAAACGTTCTTCCTTCGTAGCTCAGTGCAGCTTCATTTCCTGTACGCACCATATCATAATATCTGATTCCCCATTCTGTTCCCAGTTCGGCAAATTTCTCATCCAATACATTGTTAGTAGTAACGCCACTTAAATTATTCAGTCCGGCTCTGGCCCGTACTAAATTCACAGCTTCATCAGCAGTCATAGATATATTGCTTGATGCACCTCTTGTCAAAGCTTCGGCGTAAGTAAGCAGTATTTCAGCATATCTGATAACAATTAAGTTTTTATTACTTCCCGGAGAAGTTCTTCCCGGTATTAGTTCTGTTGATGGCTGAATGTATTTACCACTGCCAAACTTCAATCGTGCATTATTATTAAAAATATCTCCTTCCCTGTTCATATTAGAAATCCAATCGGGGATGGCTCCATACTCATTTTGAAGCTGATTGATTCCATCAGGAGTAAAAACAACACTTGTTTCCAGGCGAACACTTTCACCTCTGTCGAGCATAAATGTTACATATTTCATTGATGGAGCGTAGAAACCCCATCCTGCTCCTGCACCTGTTATCACAGGAGTCCAGCCTCCAATTCCGTAGGGAGCAAAAAGATGGGCAAATCGATCACCTTCACCCTGGTTGAAGTCTGAAAACTGGAATTCAAGAATGATTTCATCATTTAATTTTCCTGCTTTTTTGAACAAGTGATAATAATCAGGGAACAGGTTATATTCCCCAGAGCCAATAATTGCAGCAGCAGCATTTGCAACTCCTTGGTAATCCTCCATTTCCTGATAAGCAAGCGTTTGTATAGCATAAGCAGTAAACCTGGTAATTCCACCTCGTACATCACTACGTTTATTTGGATTAACAGCCGGTAGTTTTGATATTACTTCATCCATTTCCGCTACAATGTACTCCATTACCTGGGTTTTATTGCTTGCCGGTGTATTCTGTATATTATCCAGTTCATCGATAATAATTAACTTTCCGAATGCTTTCGCAAGACTTAAATATAAATAAGCTCTAATGGTTCGGCACTCAGCAATGTATTGATCAGCGAGTGCGTCGTTGTTTGCAGCCGGACGATATTTCTCAATTTCATCCATAGCTGAAAATGTGTTTATTATATCGTTGTAATGATTTTGCCATACAGCGTTCAGGTTCCAGTGGCTGGGCAGATATTTATACTGGTCCTGTTCAGTCATAGGAACCTGATCTCCGGCAGCATCAACATCATCACCGCGAAAACCAAGTGTTAAAGGCCCTTCCCAGCCTCGTGTGTACAATCCATGATAGGCACCTATCAAAGGCAGTATCATATCACCACCTATTGTATAATCTACATCACTGGTAAAAGTCTCATTCTCGAAGGGCGCATCTAAATTATCGGAACATGAAAACGCCAAAAATATGATTAATCCCGATAAGACTATGGATTTATATTGTATTGATTTCATTTTAATTTTCATTTTTCTGGAATTTAGAATTTAAGATTAAGTCCTACAGTAAAAATTGAAGGCACCGGGTAAAACTGTCTGTCGATACCATTTGGTACTTCCGGATTAAATCCGTTGTATTTAAAAAGAGTCAATGGTTTTTCTGCAGTTACAAAAACTCTTGCATCCGGCATTCCTTTTCCAATCAATTCTTCCCCATCAATATTATACGCCAGGGTAATATTTTGAATCCTAAAGAATGAGCCGTCTTCAACCAGGTAGTCACTAAAATTCTGGTTCCATCCTCGTCTCAAACCAGAAGCCGAAGGATATCTGTTGGAAGTACCTTCCCCTGTCCATAATCCATTTGCCAGTTCGGCATCTAAGTTTGTATCATTGGTCCAGATGATTTCTCCTCTTTTTCTGTTTAGAATTTTATTCCCGGTTTGTCCCATAACGCTTATGGAAAATTCCAGATCTTTATAAGTAAGGCCGAAAGAACCTCCATATGTAAAATTTGGGAAATATGATCCCAGAAAGACTTTGTCATCGTCGTCAATCACTTTATCATTGTCTTGATCTACAAACTTAAAATCTCCGGGAACAAGCCCGTTTTCTACTGCGATCGGATCTGCATCAATCTCTGCCTGGTTTTGGTAAACACCTGCTACCTGATATCCATAAAAAGAAAGCAATGGTTCACCGACCTGTGACCGTTGTCGAAATTCGGCCTGACCGCCATCAAGATAGGCTTGTCCATATAAATCTCTGACTTCATTTTTAAGGGTTGCAAAATTTGCTCCTACATAGTAACTGAAGTCTTCGCTAATTTCATTTTGCCAGTTAATGTTCATTTCAAGTCCCGAGTTCCGGATAACACCAACATTCCGAAGTACACTTCCTGACTGGAGTTTCAAGCTCACCGGTATAGCCGCATTTTCAGTATCCCGGATATAATAATCTGCTTCAATATTTAATCTGCTATCCAGAAAATCTGCAGTAATACCAATATTCGTTTCGCTAACTGATTCCCATCCCAGATAACCAAAGGTACTGGTTGTGGTAGTTCCGTTTACCTGAGTATCATCAACAGCAATAAAAACAGGATTAGTTGTGTTTGCACCCGTTTGTCTGGGAATTTTATCATTACCCAATTTTCCCCAACCTGCTCTAAGCTTTAAAAAATCAACAAAATTTGAGTTCTGCATAAATCCTTCTTCTGAAATCACCCAACCTAATCCAACTGCCGGGAAGGTTCCCCATTTTTCCTGATATTTGGAAGTACCCTCTTGTCTGAGTGTAAAGTAGGCAATATACTTGTTACTGTAATTGTAAGAAACACGTCCAAAGTATGATACACCATATAAACGTTCTCCATTATCACCAGCCGTTTTTGATTCAGCTTGCCTTGATTGACTGATATACCATGAGTTTTCATTTAAGGGAATATCGCTGGCCGAACCTTGTAAGTAGTCCCACCATTCATCGCGATATGACATACCAACCATTGCAGTTACATTATGCTCACCAAAACTATCGCTATAGGTTAAGGTGTTGTCCCAAAACTGATTCACTTCAGTAGTTCTGGAAGATGTGATAGTGGAAAACTGCCGATTTGTGGAATTGGTGATAAAGTAAGGCAGATTTACATTTCTCCCTTTCAAAAACAAGTATGAAAGATTATAAGTAGATTTAAACTTAAGTTCGGGTAGTATTTTGATATCTGCATAAATTCCTGTTAATACTTTTCGAATATCCTGCCTGTTATTGTTGTAATCCAATTGTAAAAACGGATTCTGAGAGCCCCTGTAATCCAAAAGTTGAGCACTGGAATACCGACTTGGATAATCCACTCCGGCTGCAACATTCTCCTCGTAGTTTTCTTCATCGTAAACCGGTAAAATTGGTACAGCATGATAGGCACTAAACCATGCACCATCATTGGCAATATATCTTTGTGCATTACTAACATTCACATTCACTCCCCCTTTTAACCAGTCATTTACCTGATGATCGAGTTTAGTTCTGATATTCATTCTTTGGTAAGAGTTATCAGTTTTTAACAAGCCCTGCTGTTCAAAGTAACTGATTCCCATTGAATAAGTCGTACTTTCATTTCCGCCCAGAATGCCAACCGCGTGGTTTTGTTGTCTGGCACTGGGATGCATAATTTCTTTATACCAATCGGTATTAACGTTGGGCACATTAGGATTCAACCTGCTTCTGCCGTAACGTTGCATGGCATTCTCAACATAGCTGATATCCGCTGCCGATTCTGTCTGATAGACATAATTCACAAATTGTTCAGCATTTGACATTTTTAGCACATTTTGTGGTACCTGCATTCCTATATAACCTTCATAGGTAATAGTTGATTCAGTGTTTAGCTTACCATCTTTTGTAGTAATCAATACCACGCCATTTGCTGCTCTTACACCATAAATTGCAGAGGCCGAAGCATCTTTTAAAACAGACAGGGTTTCAATGTCATTTGGATTTAAAAAGTCAATGTTGTCAAAAAACATTCCATCCACAACGTACAAGGGTGAAGAGTTACTACTTCCGGGGAAAGAACCAATACCACGGATTCTAACTGTAGGTTCTGCTCCCGGTGCTCCGGCATTAACCACCTGAACACCTGCGACTTTACCTTGCAAGGCCTGCATCGTTTGACCAGTAGGTGTTTTAACCAGTTCATCCGATTTTACCGTTACAATAGATGATGTAAGGTCTTTAACTTTTACCGAACCATAACCTACTACAACAATTTCTTCCAAACCCACTACATCCTCCTTCAGGGTTACATTTAATGTCCTGGACTGTTCAATCATATATTCCTGGGAGAGAAAACCAATATAACTGAACTGTAGTATTGCTCCCTGGGATACGGTCAACTGATAATTACCATCCAGGTCGGTCACTGTACCGTTGACGGTTCCTTTTTCAAGAACCGAGACACCCGGTATAGTTTCTCCTTTTTCGTCGGTTACTGTACCATTTACAGTTTGAGCCTGAACCCATACCGAAAACAGCAGTAACATCATACTTAAAAAAACTTTGAGTAATTTTTTCATAGATAATAGTTTAATTTATTAGAATCTTGTACAATTCGAACTACAAAATTCCGACAAAGGCAAATGAAATAGAATTAATTCACCCATACACCAATACGTATAGGTCAAAACTTTCAGACAAAATCGCTTAACTAACTACCTATCTGATAGTTATATTATATGTTGTACAACATAAATATTGGCTTTGTTGTGGTATTGTTGTGGTAATTGAATATAAATTCTTTAAATTGAACTTATATTTTTACAAAGAATAAAACAACAATTTGACAATTTGAGGCATTTTTGTCTTTTGATATTTATATAAGCTGTAACTTTTGACTATAACATTGAAAGCAATATTCAAGTTTCTTCCAATCCTGATAATTTCTGTGCTTTTTGTTTTTCCTGTAATAGGTCAACAAAACATAGAATACTCTTATCGGATAAGTCCGTTTATAAGAAATATAACAAAAACAGAATACCAGGCGGCCAATCAAAGTTGGTCGGCAACCCAGGCGATCGACGGAAATGTTTATGTTGCCAACAGGCTTGGTTTGCTCGCATACAACGGTAGTCAATGGACACTGTATTCAACAGAAAGTGTTCACCCGCTGCGTTCGGTTTTGGCCACAGATGACGGATTGATCTACTATGGTCATTTTGAAGATTTTGGATACTACAAAAAAGATGAGTTTGGGAATCTGGAAAAATATTCAATTTCAGACCATCTGGTTTCTGCCGAGGATATTCTGAATCAAAATATCTGGTCAATAAGTCATATTGGTGAAAAAATATATTTCCGCTCGTTTGGGAAAATTTATGTTTACGATGGTACTTCAGTTAAAATCATTTCTCCCGGATTTGAAAAAACAATTTTTAGTTTATTTGAATACCGGGGACTTCCTTATATAAATATTCTGGAAGAAGGATTGTTTTATCTCGATGCAAACGATGATGTGCAAAGGATTGAAGCTGAGACTGTAATCAAAAATCTCAGAATTATTGATATTTTACACCTAGATGAAACTTCAGAATTGGTAATTACTGAGTTTAACGGTATTTATAAAAAAACGGGTGAAAAATACTCTCCCTGGTTCACCGAGGTAAATGAATATTTACAGGATTGTCATTTAAACAAAAGCATCGCAATTAATAATAATTTGTTTGCTATCGGCACCATTGGTCAGGGAGTTATTTTATTTAACAGCGAGGGGAAAATCACCAGTATCCTGGACAAAATAAATGGCTTGCAGAACAATACGGTTCATGCTTTACAAATGGACAATTCAAACAATTTGTGGGTATGCCTGGATAAGGGAATCGACTATGTTGAAATTAATTCTCCCTTTTTATATTGCCTCGACCGCCCCGGAAGTTTAGGCTCGGTATATTCGGCAGTACTGTTTCAAAACAAACTTTATATTGGCACTAATCAAGGACTTTTCTATACAGCATGGGATTCGGAAAAAATGAAAAGTACAATCAATTTCGAAAGGATTGATGAAGCTAAAGGACAGGTTTGGGAACTTAAACTGATAAATGATAAACTGATTTGTAATTACAATTTGGGGATTTTACAGATTGATAAAAACGGTGTATCTGAAATCGGTGATATCGGAGGCTTTACCTCGGCACCACACCCGGATAGAAAAGATGTATTTTTTCAGGGAAATTATTCAGGTATTCTAAAGTTTGTTAAGGATAAAAACGAAAACTGGAAATCGGAAAATTGGATATACCGTTCAATTGGTGGTGCAAAATCCTTACATGTTGACCAGTTTAGTAATTTGTGGGTTGGTGAAAATTTTAAAAATGCCAGGCTTTTCAGGTTAGACCCGCAAACAGATACAATTCTGAATTCAAAAATCCTGGATGATGAAAGCGGTTTTAATCCCCGCAATAATGTTGGTGTATTTGCTTTCGACAACAAAGTTATCTTTTCAAATTACAACCAGTTTTTCACTTATGATTTTATTGCGGAATCAGTTAAACCTTATTTGTGGTTAAACAATGAACTGGGTGAATACAAGAATTCCAGCTATGTGTATAAAACCAATGCCAATGAATATTGGTTTGCAAAATCCGACAAAATCGGAATGTTTAAATACGATGGAGAGTATCTAAAACTTTTTAGAGAAATCAGCTACAACAATCTGCGTGGTTCGGCTGTCGATGATCGTCAAAATATCTGGAAGATAGATGATCATGAATATATAGTCGGGCTGGATAATGGTTTTATGGTTTATGATTCGAATCTGGAAAAAGCTGTAGTAAATACCCGGTCGTATCCTTTAAAACTGGTTAAGGCAAATTGTTCTAACGAAAAAGGAGAAAAGATTGATTTGCAGGTTGAGAAACGAACTAACTTCGAAATACCTTACCTATATAAAAATATTGCTTTTAGTTTTGCTATTCCCGGCCAACTTCCGGAACTGTATTACATCACCTACAAAATGAATAATGATGAATGGGTAGTTAATTCAGAATCGAAATCGGTAACATTTAATTATTTAAGGTGGGGCAACCACACGCTTGTAGCCAAAGCAATTAGCGAAAATGGTACTGAATTGTCAGAATCAGTTTACAAAATTCATATTCTTCCTCCCTGGTATTTGACCATATATGCTTTCATCGGATATTTGATTGTTGCCTCAATTTTGATATTATCGATAATTGTTTTTAACCGTTTCAGACTAAAAAAACAAAAGCTGGCGTACCTGAAAAAAATCAAATCTGATAATACCCGAAGAATTATCAGGATGAAAAACCAGTATTTGAAAACTGAGGTTCAGAATAAATCGGCAGAACTTGTAAACTATACGGTTCTACTTGGCAAAAAGAATGAGGTTTTAATAAGAATAAAAGAGCTGTTAGACAGAACCAACCCTAAGAACGGAAATTCGGAAAATAATTCATTTAAAAAGATTTATGATATCATAGAACATAATTTATCAAATGAAAATGACTGGAAAATTTTTAGTTCACATTTTGATGAGGCTCATTCAAATTTTCTTAAAAAGATAAAAAGTGACCATTCGTTATTAACGCCAAGCGATTTACAACTTTGCGCCTTTCTGAAAATGAATCTTACCTCAAAAGAAATAGCAGCACTTTTGAATATTTCTTTGCGAAGTGTGGAAGTAAAAAGATACAGGCTTCGGAAAAAATTAGATTTGGAACACGATAAAAACCTGGTCGAATATCTTTTGGAAGTCTGATATTATTACTTAATAACAATCCATTTAAAAAACTATCAATTTGATATAATCCTAAAAAGCGCAGCTCCATGTGCTTCCACTTCCGGTAAAAATTCGTTTGAATTGGTTCCCAAGTTTTTTTGTTCCCACAAATCTCTTATTTGAACATCACCTTCAAAACCAAGTTCGTTAAGCGAAACCAACACCAGTTCCTTTTCCTCACCGGTATTAAAAACTGCGAGATATTTATCTTTGGAATTGGGTATATCAGCAATCCAGGCAATTTTGTTGTCTTCACGAAAAAGTTGCCTGTTATTTTCGCTATTTTGGTTTACCTCCAAAACTTCTTTATTGGTTAAAAGCTTAAGTTCAACGGGACGCATCATCATTAAATCTCCACCATACATTAAAGGTGATCGACAAATGCTCCAAAGTGTCATTAAGGTATATTTTTCATTGTTTGTGAAATTGGAACGCCGTTCAACACCATCGCCCGGTCCCCTTCTGTTTAAGAGTCCAAAAGGAATCATATCGGCGTCGGGCCAGTGTCCGGAACCAATATGTTCTTCCCATTTATGAATTCTGGCAAACTGTTTTTCAAGTGCTTCCCAATCGTCCCAAAAATCACCTGATATTCTCCAAAGGTTTGCGTTGTTTTTAAAAAATTCCGCTTCTTCAATAGGTGTTTTTCCTCCCGGCGATAAACTCAAAACCATTGGCCTTCCACAATTATCTATTGCTTTACGGTATCCTTCTATTTCTTTTCCCCTGAAAGGAGAAGAAATATCATCTACTTTTACATAATCCACTCCCCATTCAGCGTACAATTCAAGCAAAGAATTATAATACTCTTGTGCACCGGGTTTGTCCATATCCAATCCGTACATATTGTTTAACCAGTTGCAGGTTGAATAATCTGTAATTTGATCGGCAGTGTATTCAGCACCTTTTACCGGAAGTTTTCTGGCCACAGCTTCGCGAGGAATTCCGCGCATCACATGAATACCAAATTTTAATCCGAGACTATGAATGTAATCCCCAATTTCTTTAAAACCTTTGCCATTCGCAGCAGAAGGGAATCGGTCGATTGCGGGAAGAAGTCGTCCGTATCTATCCATTGGTAAAGAGGGAGAAAAATCTGCGGTTTGTGGTGGATTATTTAATGCCCCGACATACGGATAAAACCAGCAGTAGTCTATAACAATATATTCCCATCCGGCATCTTTTAAATGCACTTCCATCATTTTGGCATTGCCTTTTACTTCTTCTTCATTCACAGCTGCACCAAAACAATCATAGCTGTTCCAGCCCATAGGTGGTTTGTCTGCCCATTTCAAAAATTCGTTGTTTTGGGAAAAAACGGAAATGGTAGTAAATAAAATAAGGGAAAAATTTAATATCGATTTTATCATAAAAGTTTCGTTTTGATTTCTTTAAAAACTTAGTTTCAACTTAACTGAATTTAAATAAACAAAAATTTATCATATAAAATGACGAAATTTAAATTCTTTTGATGAGTTCAGATTGAAGAGATTACCTTTATGTCTGATTTATATAAAACCAAATCATTCTGTTATATGAAACATTTCATTTTTATAATACTTTCCATTTTTTATCTGCTTAGTTGTAACACCAAAAGTCCCCGGTCAATTGAGGTAGAAGCATTGCCAGTGGATGCGGTAAAAACAGGGGATATTTTGGTTGGGCCCTCGATATTAAACGATCCTGACAAATTCGTTTGGGGAGGCAGTGTTGTAAAAGGTTATGACGGTAAATACCACATGCTATATTCTACCTGGGAATGTGGAGATTCGGTTGAAGTATTCAAAAACTCGTGGGTATTAAATTCAAAGATTGCTTATGCTGTGTCCGATTTCCCCGACCGTAATTTCGTGTCAAAGGGTATCGTTTTAAAAAGTAGAATTGCGGAAGGTGATTCTACAGCCTGGGATGCACAGATGGTGCACAATCCGCATGTTAGAATGTTTAATGGTAAATATTATCTCTATTTTATTGGGTCAAAAGATCCGGGGATTCAACCTCCGGGGTCACAAGGAGAAAAACTGGGATTAAGGGACCGGGTTCAGCAAAATCAGAAAATTGGCGTAATTGAATTTGAAAGTTTTGATGATTTGTTAAGCGGGAATTTTCAACGCCCGGAGGAACCTATTTTACAGCCCCGAACAAGAGTAAAGCCTGATAATATTGTAAATCCATCGCCAGCAGGAACGGTTCAAAAACCAGATAATATTATTACGGTAAATCCATCTGTGGTGTACAGGCCTGAAGATGAAAAGTATATGCTGTATTTTAAAGGTAATTTTTACGATCCCAATTGGAGAGGCGTACACGGTGTTGCCATTGGTGATTCACCTGCTGGCCCATTTACAGCAACCGATCATTTTGTTTTCGATATTATTATCGAAGAAGGAAAGATAGCCAGTGGAGAAGATCCCTTTGTTTGGTATCATCCTATACACAAAAAGTTCTATGTGGTATTAAAAGATTTTTCCGGAAGAATAACCCAACGTGAACCGGGTTTGGCAATTCTGGAATCGAAAAACGGTATCGATTGGGAGGTTCCTGAAAATCCGTTTTTTATGAAAAAAGAGATTATACTTAAAAGTGGGGAACACCTAAAAGCCAACCGACTGGAAAGGCCACAACTTTTAATAGATGAAAACGGTAATCCGATTGTAATGTATGCTGCGGCAGCATTGATAAATGTAAATGAGCGCAACGATGGGTCTTCGTTTAACGTCCATATTCCGTTGAAGTAAAATATACTGAAAGAAGGATTCTGTATTTCTCATTCGATTGCAATTATTCATCCATAAAAGTGTTTTATCTTTGCAGATCTTCAACCTTTATTGAAACATCGGAAGTTTGTGGAAACCATTATTCTTATAGGAAGTATTGTTGGAATAGTAAACAGTTTTATCCTGGTTACCTATTCTTTAATTTCTAAAAAAGGAAATCGAACATCGAACCTGATTTTTGCATTTTTTATTTTAATGCTCACTTTAAGGATTTCAAAATCAATCCTTTTAACTTTCTCCGATGGACTTCATGATTTTTTGCTCACCATTGGATTATCGGGTTTTATGGCAATTGGCCCGGCATTTTTCTTTTTTACCAAAAGTGTAATAAATCCCAAATACAGGTTTGAATGGAAGCAATTAATCCATCTTTTGCCTGCAATCATTTTTACTTTTATGTGGGTATTGCTTGACAGCATCAGAAACGACGGTAACACCTGGCATATTTTTTACAGAAGTATTTTACTTCAATACATTATCTATACAACCATTGCAATTTACAGAATTAATTTTGGAGTGTTGGATAATCAGAATGTTAGGAAGCAGCTCAATATTATTGCTCTTTTTTTGCTGGCAATTTGGTTTGCATATTTGCTAAATGAAGTTGCGGGATTTCCATACATTTCAGGGGCAATTTTGTATAGCGTTCTAATATACTTTTCATTGATTATAATTATCAACAAAGGATATATCATCAATACCACTAATGCAAAGTATCAGAAAACCGGACTAAAACCGGAGGAAAACAAACGAATTTTTAACGATTTAAAACATACAATAACAAGGGAAAAAGCTTTTAGCGACAATACCATTTCTTTGGCAAAACTGGCAAAGAAATTAAATACCACAACGCACGCACTTTCTCAGGTTATTAACGAGAATTTTCAGCTTACTTTTTTCGAGTTGATTGGATATTATCGAATTGAAGAAGCCAAGCAGCTTTTGAAATCAAACACCGAAATAAAAGTTTCGGAAATTGCTTTTGAAGTTGGTTACAATTCACTTTCTGCTTTTAACACGGCATTTAAAAAAGCTACAGGATTAACTCCTACAAAATTTAGAAATGAGTAAAACAATCCGACATATTATCGCTTTACTTCTGGTCGTTGTACCTTTTTATCTGTCGGCATTTTTACGTAAAATACTGTTAGACAGTGGAGATTTGATGGCTGAGGAGTTTTTGGGCTATTATATGATTTTGAGTGTTCTCGGGATTGCGGTGGTTTTATTGCTCAACAAATATTTACTTGGAAATACCCTGAAAGCTTTTTTCCCGGCAAACAAAAAGTTTATTTATGACCTCTCCTTAGGTTTTCTTTTACTGGGGGCATTCTTTTTTATCCGTAGTTTGGGCCGGATAACATACGTGCATTGGATTCATCAAACCATTGACAAAACAGCAATGGTTGAATTGCTGAATTCTATCTTTTCCAACTTTGTACATGGAATAATAATTATCGGGCCATTTGTTTGGTCGAATGAAATTTTTGCAGTTTTATCACTTGCATTCATCCTAAACAATCTTTGGGCAATAAACGATAAAAAAAGCTGGAGTTGGTTTACAATTTTGTTTACGGCATTGATTTTTTCCTTACTTCAAATCGATAATGGTTATGCAACCATAATAGATTCCATTTTACTGGTCACAATCTCAAACTATATATACTTTCATTATCGAAGTATTTTGCCTCTGTTAATTGCTGCAATCCTATTTCAATCCATTGATCTGATTACTTATTGGGTTTATGTAATTCACTGATTATGTAGTGCTTGACTTTTCTGTTTTTACTTCCCGATAAGACAGAAAGTGTTTTTCATTGTTTTTTTGAAAAATTGTTCCTGAAATCAAAACGGAACCTTATGTCAAAAATCAAAAACCTGGTTACGCTGTTTATTTTGGTACTCATTCCATCGGCAATTATGATTTGGTACCGAAATCATAATACCACAGGCTTTGCTTCAACCGAACTCATTTTATATCCTTTGTTGTATGGAGGTGGAAGTATTGTTTTGCTGTTTATACTTAAAAAATATTTTTTAAAAGAACCTTTTTCCGACTTCAATTCCGGAAATACTTTACAACAAAATGACTGGCTTTGGGGCTTTGCTTTAACTGCTGTCTATTTTGTTTTATTCTATCTTGAACGATTAACCCTAATGGACATTCTCGAATTTAGGTCGAATCAGGAATTATTGGGTCTAATGCTTGATATGCGTGAAAGACCCGTATTACTTGTTTTGTGGTTTGGACCTGTTTTGTGGGTGGGTATTGCTTTATACGAAGAAATCATCCGGGTATTTATGTTGAGCAGCTTGTGGAAATTTTCTTCTTCAAAAACATGGACATTTTCCGTAATTTTTATGACCTCGCTTTTAATTGGGTTTACCCATTGGAGTCAGGGCAGCTACGGCATTGTTACCATTGCAATAAAAAGCCTGGTTGCCTGCTTTTTCTTCTTTAAATCCCGCCGATTGGCGCCACTTGTAATAGCACATGCCTTGTACGATGGAATTCAGGTGGTAATTTTGCTATTTACCTTTCCGTAAAACAAACACAGTCCGCCAATTGATTTTCTCTGTATACCCAGATCCGCCAGTTGGCGGAAGCAGAGACAATCAATTCGCTTCCGCCAGCTGGCGGACCGGGGTAAACGAATTGAAATTCAGTAAGAAAAAATAAGTGAAACTAAAAAGCTGAACATTTAAAAACCATAAAAAAATGAAAAACAGAAACCCATTGGATATTTTTAAAGAAGAAGCACCTCAAGTTCAAAAAGCTTACGCCGGAGTATTAAATTCCCTGGCTGCCTTAGAGTCCTTAAATAAGAAAACAAAACAATTAATCTATATTGGAATGAAGGTAGTTGCTGACGACAAAAATGCGGTTTACTACCATATACCAATGGCGAAAGCTGTTGGTGCTTCACGCGACGAAATCAAAGAAACTATTGTACTGTCGTTAACCGTAACCGGCCTAAAAAGTATCAGTACATTTTTATGGCGGGCACTTGAAATTTACGACAATGCCTAAAATTATTTTCATTATTCTGTTTTTTGTCTTATTGTTACTCTCTGCATGTTCTCACAAAGATCAGTCCTTGCGACTGGCTAAAGATTTTGCGGTAAAATATAACCCGGAACAATCGCTCGACACCTTTGCCTGTCGGATAAAAGAATATTACCAACTCCCGGCAATCGGAATTGGCACAATTGATAAAAATGGAAACAGAACAATAGCGGTTACCGGGAAAAATAAAACTGCAAATGGTAGCCCGGTAAACGCGCTGAGTAAGTTTCAGATCGCATCGTGTACCAAAACATTTACGGCTTTGTTAGTCGCTCTGATGGTTTCGGAAGGAAAAATTACCTGGGAGACAACTTTGTATGAGATTTTTCCAGAGTTTGAAATTCATCCACTAAACCAAAAGATTAATGTTCTGGATTTACTTACTCATACTTCCGGGCTTGCACAATTTTGGACCGATGAAGAAGTTTTTGGAATTGATTCAATAATCCCCGGACTTTCCGGCCCTGTTGAAATGCAAAGAAATAAATTTGCATCTTATAATTTAAAATTGCCTCCTCCATTTAAAAATGGCGATTATCATTATTCAAACGGAGGATATGTAATTTTGGCTGCAATGTTGGAAAAAATTACCGGACAAAGCTATGAAAACTTAGTGAAAGAGTGGATATTTAAACCTTTACAATTACATACTGCTGAGCCTGGTTACTCGTTTTTAAATGATCCACATCAACCTCATCGACATTTCGACAGAGATAATAACGGTGTTGGAATTCCGCTGCAAAAGTCTGAAAAAGTACCACCTGAATTATTTAATCCCTGCGGATTTATTTCCTTAAGTATCGAAGATTTTACAAAATACACAGCTCATTGTATCCGGTTAAATACTGGGCAATCATTTTTGCTTCCAAAACATATTTCATCAAAACTTTTTGAACGGCACCTCTCGTTGCCTGACGGAACCGGTGTTGGTCTGGGATGGCAAATCATCGAAGTTAAGGGGATAAAAACCTACGGACACACAGGCAGCGATCAAACAATGCGTGCTGCACTGGCCATTAACCCAAAAAAAGAAAAGGGAGTTGTATTTGCCTCAAATATCGGTGACCTTCGTTCAGAACAGGCTTTGGTTAATGTGATTCATGAACTCGTAAATTAAAAAGTTCAGGCTTAGCATACTCCATAAATCCATAACTTACAACACTTTACTGACTATTTAGTATTGCATCCGTTGAACCTTAGCTGACATTTTATGTTTTTATGTAGAATTAGTTTTAATTAAATTAAGCCAAATTTTATGAAACCAATTATTCTCTCCGTTTTTTTAATTGTATTGTTTTCAGATTTTACTCTGGCGCAAAAGGGGGAAAGTCAACGGATTCCTTTAATCGGAAATCAAGCACCTTCTTTTAAAGCGCCCACTACAAACGAAATGTTAAACTTTCCAAAGGACTATGGAAAACAATGGAAAATACTTTTTGCCCACCCACGTGATTTTACTCCGGTTTGTTCTTCCGAAATACTGGAACTGGCCTATCGACAGGAAGAGTTTCAAAAGCTCAATGCCCAAATCGTAATTCTGTCCGTGGATAAAATGGTTTCGCATTTAAGTTGGAAATCTGATCTGGAATCGATTGAGTTTAAGGGGAGAGAAAAAGTAAAAATTCAATTCCCGCTGGTGGTGGACAGCTCGGCTGTGATTTCATATAAATACGGAATGCTTGACTCCAAATCGGAAGTCGGGCAAAGTGTTCGCGGTGTATTTTTTATTGATCCTGAAAATACCATTCGTTTGTTTCAGTTTTATCCAATTGAGATAGGCAGGAACATCGATGAAATTTTACGGGCGTTAAAAGCACTTCAGGAACGTGACCAAATGAAAAACATTGTACTGCCGGCAAACTGGCAACCCGGAGATGATTATATGATTCCTGCTTTAACACCGGAGGACAAGGAAGAACTTAAAAAACCTGATTCAGATGTGTATTACATCAACTGGTACATGATTTACAAAAAGAGTAAATAGCCGGTATCTCCTTTCACTTCAATTCTCATCAATTAAATAAAAATGAAATTTAATAAAATTCCCTTTCTCCTTCTTTTCACTTTTCTGATTGGTTTTTCTCTGAAGGCTCAAGAAAATAAAACCGGAATAAATGGAATTGTGATGACTCCGGAGAACGAACCTTCACAATTCTCAACAATAGTTTTAATGAACAAAGATTCCGTTTTTATGAAAGGAACTTTAAGCACTAACGATGGTTCTTTTTTGTTTGAAAAACTGGATCCGGGAGAATACAGAATTATGGTAAGAAACATCGAGTTTAACACCTACATTTCAGACATTATTAATCTTTCTGAAAGCCAAACGTTTTTGCTTGATACCATTAATCTGGAAACCAAAGTTATGGGTATTGCCGAAGTGGTTATTAAAGGAGAAAAAGCACTGATTGAAGTTAAGCCCGATAAAATGGTTTACAATGTTTCGGCCAGTGCCAATGCCTCGGGAAACAACGGCCTGGAACTTTTAAGTAAAACACCCGGTGTGATGGTAGATATGGATAATAACATAATCCTTCAGGGAAAAAGCGGAGTAAGAATTTATATCAATGGCCGGCCCTCAAGATTATCTGGTTCAGATCTGACAAACTACCTCGAGGGAATTCGTTCTGATGACATTGAATCGATAGACATAATTACCAATCCTTCGTCGAAATACGAAGCCGAGGGTTCGGGAGGAATTCTTGATATCAAATTAAAGAGAAATGTTACAGGGAGATTTAACGGGACAGTTATTGCAAATTATTCTAAAGGAACTTTTGCCCGTTCGAGTTTGGGAACCACACTAAATTTTAACCGCGAAAAAGTAAACTTCTTCGGAAATATTAATGTTTCAGACTTTAATAGTCAGACAGATTTTGATGAAACAATTATTCTTGAAAAGTATTCTTTGGATGAGATTTCTTATGGTCATGCCAACCGGAAAGGGATAAATTTTAACGGTGGTCTTGATTATAAAATCAACTCTGAAAACACTCTCGGTTTCGATGCTAAAATTTTATTAAACAACAGAACAAACAATGTGGAAAGCAACACCATTATTACCCATCTGGAAAATATCGAACCCACAGAACGTTTGAATTCACAGGTAATTGATGATTCGCCCAGCGATAATTATAATATGAACATGTATTACAATTTTTCGCCAAACGGAAGTTCCAATTTTTCGGCCGACTTAAGTTTTGGAAGATATACCAACGATAAAAACACACTGCAACCCAATATTTATTTCGACGAAGATGACAATGTGCTCAGAACTATAAACAACGAATACGATTCTGATAAATTAATTGAGATTGTATCTGGTAAAATAGATTATGAAAAAAGAATCAATAAACTGAGTTTTGGAGCAGGAGCCAAATATTCGTATATCTCTACCGACAATTCATTGAAATTTTATAACTACGAAAATGGTGTCCCGATTCTCGATATCGACAGAAGTAATGATTTTTCTTACCTCGAAAAAGTGGCGGCGGCTTATTTTACCTTTGGAGCAAAAATTACCGAAAGAATAAGTTTGAATTCCGGTATTCGGGTTGAAAATACTTCTTCGTTAGGCGAGCTAACCAGTGCCAAACCAACCGACGATGATGTTGTGGCCCGCAATTATACCAGCTTCTTTCCAAATATTAGTTTCTCGTATGATGACCAGAAAAATCACGGAGTAAGTATTAGTTAAGGCCGCAGAATTACCCGTCCGAATTACCAGGATTTAAATCCTTTTGAATCTAAAACAAGCGAAATTGCATCGTGGAAAGGAAATCCATTTTTAAAACCCAATTATATTAGCAATTACCAGATAAGCTATTCATATAAACGAAAACTGGTGATCTCAAATAATTTTAGTGTTACACAAGACTTTTTTGCCAATATTTTTGAAGTGGTTGATAGCATAAGAACAATATTAACTCCGCGTAATATGGACCGGGTGTTGAACAACGGTCTTTCGGTAAGTTACTCGCATCGACCTTTTGAGTGGTGGAATTTTACCTCATTTTTTATCTATAATTACGAAAAATATGATGGTGATTTAGAAGGAACTGTTATAGATTTGGAAACTCATAAAACCAACTTTAGATTACAAAACAATTTTAATCTGCCACAAGATATTCGTTTTGAAGTAAGCTACTTTTACAGCAGCCCGTGGATTTGGAGAGGCAGTGTAAATGTTGAGGCTTATCACAGGGTTGATTTAGGGCTTAAAAGAGAGTTTTTTAAAAACAGGCTTCTGGTACAATTAACTGCCAACGATTTACTAAATACAAGCAGCGACTACACCTATACAAGCAACTACGGAGGGATGGTTGTAGATGGTGTTATTTCTTTTGATAATCAGAGGTACGGAATAAGCGTTACCTACAAATTAGGAAACCAGAAACTTAAAAGTTTAAGACGTAAAAAATCGGCCATTGATGAGGAAATGAATCGTATTTCAGAATAAATTTTAGTTGGCAACAATTTAACAATTCGATGATATTCTGGGTGTTAACATTTTGGGAACTATTCTTTTCTTCATCCGGTTCCCCGGGGAAAGGAGATTTTACTTCAACACCAAAATAATTAAGCTGTAACATTTTGCGGGTATATTTTCCCAGAACATTTGTTAACAAACAATTTATTTGCTCGTATATTTAAAATCTTTATTATTGTAACAGAAGTTAAAACTAAGTTCATGGCATATTTGAATCATATTCAGCGTATAATATCTTTGCTGCTTTTAGGGCTTTTGCTTCAAATTCCTTTTAATTTAATTGCGCAATCGGAACTAAGTTTTGATATTTTCACACTTGAGAACGGACTCCCAAATAACAGAATTCAATGTATTTACCAGGATAACAAAGGGTGGATATGGGCTGGTACCAACCAGGGATTAAGCCGATTTGACGGGTATAGATTTATTAATTTTTTACCCAATGAAAATGATACTAACAGCTTGCAGGGAAATCTGGTTAGGGTAATCAAAGAAGACCATAAGGGTAATCTGTTGATAGGTACAGAAACAGGTGGATTAAATGTTTTTAACCGTGAAACTGAAACTTTTTCTTTCCCCTTAAAAAACTTGCAGGAATTTAATTTTAAGGAAATCTCTGTCAACGACATTGTGATTAACCAAAATAATGATTTATGGCTGGCAACGGATTTTAATATTTTAAAACTTGACACACTTCATCAGGTAAGTATTTTAAATTATAAAAACAAGGAAATTTCACTTTCAGGCAGGTTTGTGCGTACTATTAAACTGGATTCTTCCAAACAGCTTTGGATAGGCACCAACGATGGTTTGTTTTTATATGATTGTAACACTGAATTTTTACAATATATAGATCTGCCGTTTAAAGATGAATCCAACAAAGAAATCTGGGAAATATTTATAGATACAGATGGTATGGTATGGATTGGAACCTACTCATCCGGCCTTTTTACAATTGATCCAATAAACAAACAAACAACCAGAATTAACCTTGTCCCTGAGTTACCAAGAACCGAAACTGTGAGAGCCATTTCAAAAGGTAATTTTGGTGAATACTGGATTGGCACAAGAGGAGGCCTGTATTCATATTCAAAAGAAAAAGGTGTTACCGGTTTTTTTAGAAATAATCTTCAGGAACCTAAAAGTCTCTCAAATAATTCTGTTTTGTCGGTTTTTCAGGATATTAATGGTGAAACATGGATTGGAACCAGAAACGGACTTAATCTTCTCGCCAAAAGTAAACAGGTATTTAAAAACTTTACTGCACTTCCGGGAAACGATAAGTATTTAAACAGCGGAACAATCTGGGCATTCTGGATTGACCCAGAAGAAAATATCTGGATTGGAACAGAAGACGGAGGAATTAATATTTACAATAAGCAAACCAATAATTACAGATATATTACTTCGGATGGACCAAAAAACTACGCTTTGTCAAAAAACTGTGTGAAGAAATTTTTACACGATGGAAAAGGAAACCTATGGGTTGGTACTTATATGGGGGGTATTGATGTAATCAATTTAAAAACAGGATTGATAAAAAACTACAGTCGGAATCCGGATAAGAAAAACAGTTTGAGTGATAACCGTATCTGGGATATGTGTTTGGATAGTCAAGGTAATATCTGGATTGTAACTTCCCAAGGGCTAAATAAATTTGATGCCGGTACCCAATCGTTTATTCATTTAATTCAGGTAAATGGGAATGAACGAATTTTATGGATTGAGCCGGATTCAAAGGGAAATCTCTGGATGGGAAGCTCAGATGAGGTTATTGTGTTTAATCCGGAATCCAATCAAATTAAACGATTTTTTGAGCATTCCCGCACCATGTTTGAAGATTCGCATAAAGAGATATGGATTACTACAGACGATAAAGGTATTGCCAGATATTCAGTGGAAAATGGTCCGTTGGAGTATTTTACAGAATCAAACGGACTTGTAAACAACCAGACTTTATGTATTCTGGAAGATAACTTCCAAAACCTCTGGGTTAGTACATCTAATGGCTTGTCAAAATTTAATCCCCGAAATCAGACCTTCCAAAATTTTACAGTAAAAGAAGGTTTAAGTAATAACCAGTTTTCATATGGTGCCTCTTACAAAACAAAAGATGGTGAATTACTATTTGGCACTATTTCGGGTTTTAATAAATTCAATCCTGACGACATAAAAGAAGAGGATGCTAACGTTCCTTTAGTTTTTACTGATTTTAGGGTATTTAATAAAAAAGTAGAAATCGGTTCGGGGAAAAAAAAACTTTTGGAAAAAAGTATAAGTGAAACTAAACTGCTTGTTCTCGACTATAATCAGAATGTATTTACTTTGGAATTTGCGGCTTTAAACTACGTTAACACTGCCAATAATATATACACATACAAACTTGAGGGATTTAATTCTAATTGGGTGGAGCCGAGTAAAGATCGAACAGCCACCTACACTAACTTAAATCCGGGAGACTATGTGTTTATGGTAAAACGTGTAATTCCCGGAAGCAATGTCGATTCGGAAATTTTAGAATTAAATATTAAAATATTACCTCCATTTTGGAAAACCAACTGGTTTTTAGCCCTCATCTTTTTTATCATATTAATATTAATATATGTATTGGTTCAGTTTTTTATTAATCGTGAAAAAATTAAAAGTCAGCTTGTCTTAGAACGTGTAAAAGCCAGAAAATTACACGAGTTAGACATGATGAAATTAAAGTTTTTCACCAATATTTCGCATGAAATCAGAACTCCTTTAACTCTCATTTTGGGGCCACTTGAAAAGATGCTGAATAATAACTCGGTTAAAAAAGACGATTTGGAAAACCTGAAGTTAATGCATAGAAATGCCAAAAACCTGGATAAATTAATAAACCAGCTGCTTGATTTCAGAAAACTTCAGTCTGGTAATTTAAAACTTAATTTAACCGAAGCAGATATTGTTGCTTTTTTAAAAAATATTGTGGATTCTTTCCACGACTTTGCCGAAGAAAAACAAGTTAACTTAAGTTTTAACACCCTGAAAAAAACCCTGTTCATTTCTTTCGATCCGGATAAAATTGAAAAAATAATGAATAACCTTTTATCCAATGCTTTTAAGTTTACAGAGCCAAATGATTCCATATCAGTAAACGTTTCTGTTGTTTTTGATTCAGAGGATGAAGAATTTTCAGACCAACAAATTGAGAAACGATTTGTGGAAATTTATATCAAGGATACAGGAAGAGGAATCTCTACTGAAAATGTAAATAAAATATTTACACGTTTTTTCCAAAGTAATAAAAAGGATACAGAATCGGGAGCCGGAATCGGATTGGCGTTGGTAAACGATTTGGTTAAACTTCACATGGGAAAAATTAATGTAACAAGCAAATTAGGAAAAGGTACAAAATTTACAATCAGAATCCCTGTTGACGTAACAAATGAAAAAAGTGTTGAAAAATCAGAAATCCGAAATAAAATTCAAAATGGTGAAAACTTGTTAGGAGAAAAAATTCGATTTAGACCGGACGATAGCTTGCATTCAAAAATAATGTTAATTGTTGAAGATAATTCCGATGTCAGACAATTTATAAAAGGGCATTTCGATACCATTTACACTATTTATGAAGCTTCTAACGGAGAAAAGGGATGGGAAAAGGCGCTTAAATTAGTACCTGATATTATTATCAGTGATATTTTAATGCCAAAACTAAACGGTTATGACCTCTGTAAAAAAATTAAAAATGATGAAAGAACTTCTCATATTCCCGTCATTTTGTTAACTGCCATGCATTCAAAAGAGCACGAACTTAAAGGACTTACAACCGGAGCAGATGACTATATTACCAAACCTTTTGATTTATCTGTACTACAGGCAAAAGTTGAAAATATTCTTTCTATTCGTGAATCATTAAAAGAGAGATACACCGATACAGTTGTTCTGGAGCCAACAAATGTTGTTCTTTCTTCTCCTGACGAACGATTTTTACAAAAAGCAATGGATGTTGTAGAAGCCAATATTTCGGATGGAAATTTAGATATTGAAAGTTTTGCAAAAAAAGTAGGTGTAAGCAGAATGCAATTGTACAGGAAGCTACATGCACTAACCAATATGACAGTCAAAGAATTTATCCGACATATCAGGTTAAAAAGAGCAGCTCAGTTACTGATTCAAAAAAAGCTTAATGTTTCAGAAGTTGCATACGAAGTTGGTTTTAACGACTTGTCCCATTTTAGAAAATGTTTTAAACAGGAATTTGGAATGAGTGCAACAGAATACATCACAAATGCCAAGGAAAAATCAAATACATAATTTATACAATCAGGATTAATCTATCTTGTACAGCCTGTTTTAGGCATGCCGGTTAAAAAACTCCCGCTTTTTGGGAATTATTTCACGTTCGGGGAAAGGAAGCAATATTATTTGGGAAAATATTTTATTTAAAAATACCTGCATAATTTAACTTGCCATTGATTTTATATCACTTTTCCCTATGAAAGAAATCAATCGAAATTTAAAAAGGATAAATGCAAAAATTGTAGCATTCGGAATTATTCTTTTGATACTTGTGATTATACTTCTACTCATTATTTTAAGATAAAATCATAAAAATTATACAATTTAAATAATCAAACTAAATAACTAAGTATGGCATGTTTTAATGTAAAAGACCAAAAGCCCCGTGAGATTTCATATATCTCAAAGGTGCTCATGTTGTCTGTTGTCCAGTTATTTTTTGTATTTTCTGTTTTTGCTCAAACAATTACAGTTAAAGGAAAAGTAACTGACGCGCAAACCGGTGAAGAACTCCCGGGAGTTAATGTTGTTATTAAAGGAACAACCAATGGTACGGTAACTCAGGTTGATGGCTCTTACCAGATTGAAGCATCATCTGATGCAATTCTGACGTATTCTTTTATTGGATACAAAGCACAGGAAATTTCAGTAAATGGTCAATCCGAAATTCTCGTCGCACTTGAATTTGAAACGACTCAATTGGATGAAGTAGTTGCAATTGGATACGGTACCGTGAAAAAACGCGATATTACAGGCTCTGTATCTTCTATCAAGGGTGAAAAATTACAGGCAATCCCCGTTGCAAGTGCTGAGCAGGCACTAAGCGGACAACTGGCAGGTGTACAGGTGTTGGCTACTGAAGGATCTCCTGATGCTGAAATAAAAATTCGTGTACGTGGAGGAGGTTCAATTACACAGGACAATTCACCATTATTCATTGTTGATGGATTTCCGGTAAATTCCATTTCTGACATCGCACCTTCTAACATTGAATCAATTGATGTTTTAAAAGATGCATCATCAACAGCAATTTATGGTTCGAGAGGAGCAAATGGTGTTATCATAGTTACAACCAAAAGTGGTACAGAAGGAAAAATTTCTGTTGGATATAATGCCTATCTCGGATTCAAAAAAATTGCAAATACACTGGATGTTCTGGACCCATATGATTATGTGAACTGGCAATATGAATATGCCATTTTAGATAATGGTATGGATGATTTAAGCTCTTATGAAAAATATTTCGGAAGTTACAAAGACATCGATTTATACAAAAATCAACCCGGGAATAATTGGCAGGAACAGGTTTATGGCAGAACCGGTGAAGTTTTTAATCACGACCTGAGTATTATGGGAGGAACAGAAAAAATGAGGTATGCTTTCACCTACGCCCATATTTATGATAAAGCAATTATGATTGGTTCGAATTTTAATCGTGACAATGTTTCGCTAAAATTAAACAGCAATCCTAATGATAAAGTGGAACTGGCATTTTCAGTTCGTTATGCTGACACCAAAATCAGCGGTGGTGGTGCAAACGAACAAAATGAAGTTTCTTCTTCAGATTCAAGATTAAAACACAGTGTAACCTATTCGCCTATACCACTTTCGGGTTTAACCACTGACGATACCGATGAAGAAATTGCAAGTTATCTTGTTAATCCAATTATTGCAACAGCAGATAACGATCGCACTCAGCACAAAAAGAACTTTAACATGGCAGGTAGCTTTTCGTGGGAGATTATCAATAATTTAAAATTTAAAACCGATTTTGGACTGGATAATTATTATTATAACGATAATCGTTTTTACGGACTAACTACCTACTATGTAAAAAATGCTCCTTCAGCTGAAAATCAGGACCTCCCGGCAGTAAGATTAAGAGACAGAAAACAGGAAAGATTCAGAAATACGAATACCTTAAATTACAGCTTTAACGAAATGTTAAGCGAAGACCATCAACTATCTCTTCTTGTCGGTCAGGAAATGGTAGAGACCAAAACCAATGAACTGACTTCTATTGTTCATGGATTTCCTGAATTGTTTACTTCTGAGGAAGCATTTAAGCTAACCACCCAGGGTGTGGCACACTCAACAGATAATTACTTTAGTCCTGATGATAAATTACTTTCATTCTTTGGCCGTGTAAATTACGACTTCAGAAGTAAATACCTATTATCTGCGACATTCAGGGCTGACGGTTCGAGTAAATTTTCAAAAGATAATAAATGGGGTTATTTTCCATCTGCAGCTTTTGCATGGAGAATTTCCCAGGAAAGTTTTATGGAAAATTCTTCAAACTGGCTCGATGACCTTAAACTGAGGTTAAGTTACGGAACCGCAGGTAACAATAAGATTCCGGCCGGACAAATGACGCAATCATTTGAATCACGTTCCACTTCGTGGATGAACGGTTTCGAGAGTTACTGGTCAGCCTCTAAAAGAATGGCCAACCCTGATTTAAAATGGGAAACAACTTTTACCCGAAATATTGGAGTCGATTTTGCACTTTTTAGATCCAGATTAAATGGTAGCATGGAGTTCTACCTGAACAACACAAAAGATTTGTTAATTGAATTCCCGGTTGCGGGAACAGGTTACGATACTCAGTTCAGAAATATGGGTGAAACAGAAAACAAAGGATTTGAGCTTACTGTAAACTGGGTAGCAATTAATAAGGAAGATTTTGGATTGGATTTCAATTTCAATATTGGATTTAATAAAAACAAAATTAAATCTCTGGGTATTATGGATGATTTTGGTGCTTCAACAGGATGGGCATCAACTGAAATCGGGGATGACTTTTGGATTGCAACCGGAGGATCGGTTGGGCAAATGTATGGCTATTTGTCTGACGGAAGATATGAAGTTTCAGATTTTGAAGGATATGATGAAACCTCAGGTGAATGGATTTTACGAGAAGGAGTAGCAGATAACTCAGGCATTATAGGAGATTTAAGACCCGGAATGCTGAAGCTTAAAAATATTGTAGGCGACGACAATATGGTAACCATTGATGACCGTACAATAATTGGTGATGCAAATCCGGTAAATACAGGAGGTTTTACTATCAATGGTAGAGTGTATGGTTTCGACCTTTCTGCATTTTTTAACTGGAGTTTAGGTAACGATATCTATAATGCCAATAAAATCGAATATACAACTTCCAGCCAACGTTACCAGTATCGCAACATGATAACAATGATGGCAGACGGCACAAGATGGACCAACATCGACAAAGAAACGGGAACTTTAATAAATGACCCTGAAAAATTAAGTTCACTAAATGCGAACGCTACCATGTGGTCGCCTTACATGAGTAAGTATGTATTTAGCGACTGGGCAGTTGAAGATGGATCATTTCTTAGGCTAAGCACATTAACGCTGGGCTACACACTTCCTTCAAGTCTTATGGATAAACCGAATATTCAGAATCTGAGATTTTACGTTACAGGTTATAATCTGTTTATACTTACAAACTATACAGGATTTGATCCTGAAGTATCTACAAGAAGAAAAACGGCATTGACACCAGGTGTTGACTATTCTGCATACCCTAGAAGCAGACAAATTGTATTTGGATTAAATCTTAATTTTTAAAGAAAATGAAAAAATTAATATATATAACAATTGTATTTTTCGCAGGAATACTGGTTTCATGCGAAGATTATCTTGAAGCACCAACCAAGTCTTCACTGGATGAATCAGTAATTTTCTCAACACCCGATCTTGCAAAAGGAGCAGTTGATGGAATTAAAGTTTCATTTGCTGAAACCAATTCATACAGAGGTAGATTTTTACCGTATTACGGTATGAATACTGATATTGAATGGTACAACTCTTCTGAGAATGTGGGCGATGGCAAAGCAGATTTGTCAGTTTATAAATCTACACCCAGTAACAACCAAATGAATTCAACAAATAATGCATGGGCAAAGATGTATGAGGGTATCGAAAGAGCTAATATCTGTATTAAAGGTTTACGTGCCTATGGTAATCCAGAACCAGGAACTGAGTTAGGATATTTGCTTGGTGAAGCATTAACATTAAGAGCTGTGTATTATTCCGATCTGCTTAAAACATGGGGAGATGTTCCTGCGCGTTTTGAACCTATCACTACAGAAACTTTATATTTACCAAAATCGAGTCGTGATGTAATTTATAAACAATTGATTGACGACCTCGAAGAAGCATCAACCCTGGTTCCCTGGCCAAATGAATCAGCAGCTACACAAAGTGTAGAGCGTGTAAGTAAAGCATTTACAAAAGGATTGCGGGCAAGACTCTGTTTGGCGGCAAGTGGTTATTCTCAATATCCCGACGGAATTCGTCGAAGCAGCGATCCTGAACTATCAGTTAGCACTTTATACCCAATCGCCAGACAGGAATGTCTGGATATTATCAACAGTAATTCGTGTAAACTGGAAAATGCATTTGAAACAGTCTTTATGAAAAACTGCCAGGATAATATAAATGCAGGGAGTGAATCGATTTGGGAAATACCATTCTCGGCGGGTAGAGGAAGAATGTTATTTACATTTGCTATCAGACATAACAGCGTCGATCAATATACAAGTCAGGCAAAAGGAGGAAATGCAGGGCCTGTACCCTACCTTTTTTACGATTATGATGTAAAAGATACCAGAAGAGATGTTAGCGTTGTACCATATGAATGGGGAAAAGCTGTTGATGGTTTTGCTCAGCAGGAAATGTTAAGTCTTGAGCGTTGGAGCTTTGGTAAGTTTCGCTACGAATGGATGAATCGAATTGTTACTTCCAGTAATGACGATGGAGTAAATAAATTGTACATGCGTTATGCTGAGGTCATATTAATGCTCGCCGAAATTGAAAATGAACTAAATGGATCATCAGCTGCAGCACCTTATTTAAAAATGATTCGTCAAAGAGCATTTAATCCTGCAGACTGGCCTGAAAAAGTTGATGCATACATCAATTCCATTTCAACAAAAGAAGCCATGTTTGATGCAATTGTTGAAGAACATAAATTTGAATTTTGTGGGGAAATGGTTCGTAAACAAGCATTAATTCGCTGGAATCTTTTAAAAACCAAACTGGATGAGGCAAAATCAAAAATGTACACCCTAAGGGAAAGAACAGGTGAATATGCCGACGTACCAGAGAAAGTATATTACAAATATGCAGAAGACGGTGAATCCTTAATTATATATGGTTTAAATCGTGGAGAAACAGAAGACAAATCTGCAGAATACGACTACAATACAACATGGGTTGCACCGGAAGAACTGGAAGATGAAAAAATTGAATCTATTTATGCTCAAAATCCTGATGAATGGCAATTCTGGCCTATATGGCAGGTTTTTCTAGATGCGAGTAATGGTAAATTGGTAAATGACTACGGTTACTAAAAAAAGAAAATGTCTTATGAAAAATATATTTAAAAATATAGCCATTGTAATTGGCTTATCCGCAATCCTTTTTTCGGGATGTAAAGATGACATAGCTCCAATTATTGAGGAACTTGATTTTAACCGGGTATTTGCACCCACGGAAGTTACAGTAAGAATCAGAAATATGACTACTGCCGAATTAAGTTGGGAAGTACGGCCTGACGCTGCTAGTTATATTGTTGAATTTAGCGAAGACAGTTTAGAGTTTAACAATATAGTTGCCTCGGAAACTGTAATGCCGGACGAAATTCCGTTTAGTTACAGACTAGCGGGAGAAACACTATATTCCGCCCGAATTAAAGGGGTAAGTAATAAAGGAATTGAAGATTCAAAATGGACCGAAATTGTTTTCAGAACTGATGCAGAAAACATTTTATATCCACTTGAAGACGGAGATGTACAAGCTAAAAGCGCCATAATAAAATGGCCTGCAGGTGAAGAAGCAACACATTTTGTAATTAATCCCGGGAATATAAATCGCCCCATTACAGCCGAAGAAATTGCAGCTGGAGAAGCAACAATTACTGACCTTACAGGGGAAACGGAATATAATGTTAAAATGCTGGAAAATGATAAACAACGCGGAGAACTAACCTTTACAACCTTGGTTGACCTTGAAGGCGTTATCCAGGTTCGTCCTGAGGATGATTTAAATGCAATCATTACCGAAGCAGAAGATGGTGCTGAATTGATTTTATATCCGGGAGAATATACAGTATTTCAGGGAGACATCGTAATTAACAAATCCATTTCAATAAAAGGACTTTACCCATACGACAAACCTAAAATCAATATCCAGTTTTTGATCGAAACAGGAGCCGGTGATATTTCTGTTGCAGATATTGAAATGATCGGTGAATATGTAGAAGAAAACGGTGGTGAAGAAATTTTAAGTTATGCATTTAAATTCAATTCTTCAGGCAATGCAGAGCATGGAAATCTAAGCATTCAGGGATGTGTTATTCATGGTTACGAGAAATCACTGCTTGCAGGAAGTAGTAATGTGTTCTCTGTAGAATCAGTTATGGTAGATGATTGTATTGTTTCAGATGTTTTAAACGATGGAGGTGACTTTATAGATTTCCGTAACAGCTATGTTGCAAAACTAACTGTTACCAATTCAACTTTCTATAATGTAGCTACTGAATACACCAGGGATTTTATAAGAATGGATGGAAGTACAAAAGGTAATACCTACGATGATGGAACACGTACACCGGAAATTGTAGTAACAAACTGTACGATGAATAACGTGATGAACAGCGGTTCTACAATGAAACGTTATTTCTATGTTCGTTGGTCGCAACATACTATTGAATCTGAAAACAACTTGTTTACAGATATGGGTATTTCTGTATACACAAATCAGTCACTCACTCTTCAGCCTCAGTGTTCATTAAACAATTATTTTAATGCTGACGGTTATTTCACCGAAGCTGAACAAATTAAAATTGATAATTCTGATAATTACACCACAGTAGATCCTGGTTTTGCAGATCCGGCGAATGGTGATTTTACAGTGTCAAATCAAACTATTCTGGACAATAATGTCGGAGATCCAAGGTGGCTAAACAACTAAGGATAACGTAAAAAGGGTTTGAATGGAAATAATTTCATAATAAGTTTTAGTGGTTAATAAAAGCTCCGGATACAATGTTTTGTATCCGGGAGTTTTTATTTTTCACAAATCACAAAAGAAAGAAAATTATTGTATCAATAACATGAAGTATTTGCTTTTAATTCTGACAGTAATTTTATCGTATCATCCTGTCATTTCACAAACCATAGCCTTTCCCAGGGCGGAAGGTGGAGGAAAATTTACTTCCGGTGGTCGTGGAGGGAAAATACTTTTTGTTGATAATTTAAAGGACAAAGGTGATGGAAGTCTCAGAAAGGCAATCGAACAAAAAGGACCAAGAACAATAATCTTCAGGATATCAGGAAACATAGAATTGAAGAAACCTATCTATATTAAAAACGGGGATCTTACCATTGCCGGTCAAACAGCACCGGGAGATGGAATTTGTTTGAAAAATTTTGGTATCGAAATTGAAGCTGATAACGTTATTATCCGATATATACGGGTCCGGCCGGGAGATAAAATTCCGGGAGCAAAAGATGCAATTTCCGGTTTACGAAACAAAGATATCATCATTGATCATTGTAGTTTTAGCTGGGCTAACGATGAAGTTGCCTCTTTCTACGAAAATGAAAATTTTACTTTACAATGGTGTATCATCAGCGAAAGTTTGCATCAATCTTCACATTACAAAGGCAATCATGGTTTTGGAGGTATCTGGGGTGGTTTAAATGCAAGTTTTCATCACAACCTGATTTCGGACCATACAAGCCGGAATCCAAGGTTTCACGGTTCGCGATACAATAATAATCCTGAAACTGAAAAAGTCGATTTCAGAAATAATATAATTTATAATTGGGGATATAACAGTATTTATGGTGGAGAGGAAGGGTACTACAATATCGTTGGAAATTATTTTAAAGCCGGTCCTGCCACCAGGGAAAATGTTCGTAACCGTATTTTAAATCTTACTCAGGAATTTTTTAATGCAAAATATAACAAAGATACATTGCGTGCGGGTTGGTTTTTTATTGAAAACAATATAGTCGAAGGTAATCCTGATATTTCGGCAAATAACTGGGATGGCGGGATTCAGGTAAAAGGATGGAATAAAACCATTCTGAATCAATCCAAATTAAATGCTCCTGTTGAACATACCCCAATAAATTCAGAAGATGCAAAAACAAGTTTTGTGAAAGTGTTACAATCTGCCGGAGCCAGTTTAAGTCGTGATGACGTTGATCAAAGAATAATAAAAGAAACGAAAAACGGAACAGAAAAATATGGAAAATCTTTTATGGGAGGAGGAAAAGGTATCATTGACGAGCCCGAAGATGTTGGAGGCTGGCCTGACTTAAAAACACTAACGCCGCCAATAGATTCGGATAATGATGGAATGCCGGACAATTGGGAAAACAAAAATGGACTGAATCCACAAAATAAAGATCACAACGATTTTAAACTCGATAAAAACTATACAAATATTGAAGTTTATATCAACTCAATTATTAAAAAGTGAATATGAAATTATGGGCCATATTAATTGTTTTATTGAGTGTTGTTTTTACAACAAAGGCTTATGATTTTGTAGTTGCCAAGGATGGCAGCGGCAATTTCACAACGGTACAGGAAGCGGTTAATGCTGTTCCTGATTTCAGAAAAACACGAACTACAATTTTTATAAAAGCGGGAATTTACAAAGAGAAACTGGTATTGCCTGCCAGTAAAACCTTAGTTTCTTTTGTAGGCGAAGAAGTAAACCATACGATTCTAACCAACGATGATTTTGCTCAAAAAAAGAATCGTTTTGGAGAAGAAATGGGAACCACAGGTTCAACATCATTTTACATTTTTGCTGAAGGATTTACTGCCGAAAATATCACATTTGAAAATTCGGCCGGACCGGTTGGACAAGCTGTTGCAGTTCGAATAGACGGAGACAAAGTTGCATTTAAAAATTGCCGTTTTCTTGGGAACCAGGACACATTGTATCCACATGGTAAAAACAGCCGGCAGTATTATTTGAACTGTTATATCGAAGGAACAGTAGATTTTATATTTGGCTGGTCAACTGCAATATTTGATCGTTGTACTATTTTTTGTAAAGACCACGGATATATTACTGCGCCTTCAACAGATGAAAATCAGGAATTTGGTTTTGTATTTCTGAATTGTAACATTACCGGTGATGCCCCCGATAATTCTTTCTACCTGGGTCGTCCATGGCGTCCTTTTGGGAAAGCAGTATTTATTGAATGTAATTTGGGTAAACATATAAAACCTGAAGGTTGGCACAACTGGGGCAGTACCGACAAAGAAAAAACAGCTTTTTTTGCGGAGTATAACAACTCAGGAGCAGGAGCATACAATGAAAAAAGAGTAAAATGGTCAAATCAACTAAATGCTGAGCAGGCCCAACAATATACAATTGAAAATATTTTAGGAGACTGGGAAATTACACCCCAAACTTTTCTATCCGAATAAAAAATAAAAAATATGATACCAAAACAAATTGTTAAACTAACGGTAATCCTGATGATGGTTATAGGTGCATATAAATCAGGACATGCACAACAAAACTCAGTTGTTGATATTTATAAGGGAGTTGAGTTTGACATGCCAAAAATTCTGGAACCTGTTATCCCTGATAATGCTGTTCGAATAACCGATTTTGGTGCAGTAAGTGGCGGACAAATTATTAACACCGAAGCTTTTGCCAATGCAATTGATGCCGTTACCAAAAAAGGCGGTGGAAAAGTAATTATTCCTCCCGGCATATGGCTTACCGGGCCAATAACATTAAAAAGCAATCTGGAGTTACATGCTGAGCAGGGAGCATTAATTCTCTTTTCAACAAATAAAGATTTGTACCCGGTTGTTAAAACCAATTTTGAAGGATTGGATACCTGGCGCTGTTTATCTCCCATCAATGGTAAAAATCTTGAAAACATAGCTTTTACCGGGAAAGGTGTTTGGGATGGCAACGGTGACGCATGGAGACATGTCAAAAAAAGTAAACTTACAGAAAGCCAATGGAAAAAGCTGATAAAATCAGGCGGAGTAGTCAATAAAAAAGGGGATCTGTGGTTTCCGTCAGAACAATTTAAAAAAGGTTATGAAGGAAGTGGTGATCAGAATGTTCGCGACGATATTAAATCCAAAGAAGATTTTGAAGCCATACGGGATTATCTTCGCCCGGTTTTTGTAAGCATTCAAAACAGTAAACGTGTTATGTTTGACGGACCGGTGTTTCAAAACTCACCTGCGTGGAATATTCATCCCCTTTGGGTGGAAGATTTAATCGTCAGAAACATAACGGTTCGAAATCCCTGGTATTCGCAAAACGGAGATGGAATTGATATTGAATCATGTAAAAATGTATTGGTTTACAATTGCAATTTTGATGTAGGAGACGATGCGATTTGTATAAAATCGGGCAAAAACGAAGATGGAAGACGTTACGGAATCCCTTGTGAAAATCTGGTGATTAAAAACAATATTGTTTATCATGGACATGGTGGAGTTACTGTAGGTAGCGAAGTGTCAGGTGGTGTGCGAAATATGCACGTTTCAAACTGCACGTTTATGGGAACCGATGTGGGCCTGCGTTTTAAAAGTACAAGAGGCAGAGGTGGTGTTGTCGAAAACATATTTATTTCAAATGTTTATATGACCGACATCCCGACAAATGCAATTTCATTTAACTTATATTACGGAGGACGTTCAATTTCAGAAATGTTAGCCGAAAAGGGAGGTATGAAAACTTCAACAGAATTAATGCCGGTAACCGAAGAAACACCTCGGTTTAGAAATATTAAAATATCAGATATTGTTGTTAATGGTGCCGAAAAAGCTGTTTTCCTGCAAGGATTACCCGAAATGAACATCGAAAATGTGGAGCTAAAAGATATGATTCTTGATGCCAATAACGGCTTTACTGTAATTGATGCAAATGGAGTAAAGATTAAAAATATTGAGTTGAATACTGAAAAACAAACGGCAATTGAAATATTCAACGGTAAAAACATTGAAATTGATAATTTCAAATATGATTTCGACAAACCGGAAAATTTAAAAGTTAATGGTTCAGTTTGTGAAAACATCTCTATTCAATCAAAAAGTAAAAAGTTAGAACAATTTGTAACGATTGGAGATGAAGTAAAATCAGGAGCTGTAAAATTCTAGATTGGAAAATGGGAAGGATTGTTCTGATATTAATTATTGCTGTGGTAACTGTTTTTACATCGTGTAGCAAGGAAAAAGAAATAAGGATTTTCTGCATTGGTGATTCAACTATGGCAAATAAAAAAACAAAAGTATATCCTGAAACCGGTTGGTGCCAGGTTTTAGATTTGTATTTCGATAATACAGTACAAATAAAAAATCATGCAGTTAACGGGCGAAGCAGCAAAAGTTTTATTGATGAAGGCCGATGGAAATCAGTACTTGACAGCTTGCAAAAAGGTGATTATGTTTTTATACAGTTCGGCCATAATGACCAAAAAGAATACGACTCAACCCGGTATACAACTCCATACGGAACTTATTCCGATAACCTGAAAAAATTTGTTAACGAATCGAGAAGTAAAAAAGCAAAACCTGTACTGTTTACTTCTATCGTCAGACGCCATTTTGATAAAAACGGAACATTAATTGATACCCATGGAGATTATCCTGAAGCTTGTAGAGATTTAGCTAACGAAATGAATGTTCCCTTGATAGATTTACAGAAGCTGACAGAGGAAATGATAAATGAAACTGGTGAGAATAATTCAAAAGAAATATATGTTTGGACAGCTCCAAACAATGAATACCCTGATGGAAGAAAAGACAACACACACTTGTCTGAAAAGGGGGCAAAAATCGTTGCTCAAATAGCATTAGAAGAAAGTAAAAAACTAAATTTAGAATTTTCAAAAAGATTAAAATAGATGTTTAAAATGAAGAAAGATTTGATGAGCCTGTTATTTATAATACTGGCAGTATTTATTGGATACGCACAAGAAGATGTTCCCGCATTTCCTGGTGCAGAGGGGTATGGCAAATATACGACAGGCGGACGTGGTGGAAAGGTAATTTATGTAACTACACTGGAAGATACCGGAGCGGAAGGTTCTCTTCGTTATGCGATAAACCAGAGTGGGGCAAGAATTATAATGTTCAAAGTTTCGGGTACGATAAAATTAAATTCCAGATTACAAATAAAAAAAGGTGACGTTACAATTGCCGGGCAAACTGCACCGGGAGATGGAATTACAATACGCGATTATCCGGTAACTGTAGATGCTGATAATGTAATTATTCGTTTTATGCGATTTCGTATGGGCGATGAAACTAAACAGGAAGCTGATGCTTTGGGTGGGCGCAGGTATAAAAGAATAATGGTCGACCATTGTTCAATGAGCTGGTCAACAGATGAATGTGTTTCATTTTATGATAACGAATTATTTACACTTCAATGGAGTATAATTTCTGAAAGTTTAAGAATTTCGGTACACGACAAGGGCCGACACGGTTATGGAGGAATATGGGGAGGAAGAGGTGTTTCTTTTCATCACAATTTATTAGCAAGCCACGATAGCAGAAATCCACGTTTTTGTGGCAGTCGTTATTCTAACAGACCCGATGATGAATTGGTTGATTACCGAAATAATGTAATCTTTAACTGGGGAGGAAACAGTGCTTACGCTGCCGAAGGAGGAAGTTATAACATGGTAAACAATTATTATAAAGCCGGTCCCGCAACTTCATCATCAAAAGCAAGACGGATTATTGAACCTTATCCGGATAACGGAGGTAATAGTCAGCCAAAAGGAACCTATGGCATTTTTTATATAACCGGAAATTACATGACAGAAAGCTCAGCAGTTACCAACGATAACTGGCAGGGTGTCGATATGCACTCATCTTTTGCGACGTTGGCACCGGGAACAACTTTGGAGGATTTAAAATCAAATACTGAGTTCGAAAAAGGTGAAGTAACCACCCATACTGCAGAATTAGCTTATGAAAGGGTTTTGGAATTTGGTGGTGCAAGCCTGAGTTATGATTCTGTAGACTTAAGAATTCTTCATGATTTGGAAACTGGAACTGTAACGTTTCCGGATGGCGGAAACGGCAGTAAAAATGGCCTTATCGATACCCAGGAAGCAGTCGGAGGATGGCCGGTGTTAGAATCAAAAGATGCTCCGTTAGATAGCGATGAAGATGGAATGCCCGATGAATGGGAAAATGCCAATGGCCTGAATCCAAACAGTGCTGAAGATGCACAGTTAAAAACAGTAGATGGTGTCTACCCCAATGTTGAGGTATACTTGTACAGCTTGGTTCAGGATATTGTTGAAGCTCAAAACGAGGATGGAATTCATACCTCAAACAAAACACTGGCTGTTAATAAAAAAACTATCAATTTGTACTGGAACAATTTTTCAAAAGAACTAATTATTAATCATGAGGATTGGATTAAAAATGTAAAAATTTATTCCATCTCCGGAACGTTAGTATATCAGGGCGAAAACTTTAATTCTTCATCAATTCGAAAAGGGATATACAATTTAAATCGTGGAATTTTTATCGTTAAAATTGTAGATGAAAATAACCAGGTTTTTTCCAGAAAAATTATTAATAATTAAATCTTTGAATGGAATAAATCATTTGTGAAACCATTTTATTTAATCAGTTTATTTGCAGGATTATTTCTTTATTCAGCAGTAAACGGCACAGTATATGAAGCCGAAACTGCGGTATTATATAAAGCAGTATCCGAAGTAAAAAACAGTGGTTATTCGGGAAATTCGTACGTTAACTTTGATAACGAAAAAGGAAGCTATCTTGAATTAAAAGTCGGGATGAAAAAAGCGGGACGGCAAAAGATTACAATCCGCTTTTCAAATGGAAGTAGTTCTGCCCGGCCAATGAAAGTTGAGATTAATAATGTGGTAATTCAAGACGCATTGATTTTTAACCCTACCAATGAATGGACCAACTGGGATACGATTTCTACATATGCAGATTTTAAGGAAGGAGTAAATTTTCTAAAGTTAACATCAACCGGAAACGATGGCGGACCTAATATCGATTGGTTTGATATCTCAGGAGAACAGTCCCCAACTTATAATTTAAATTTATCTGTTGAGGGAAACGGACAAATAATTCAAATTCCTGCAAATGGACTCCTGTTTGAAAATGAGCAAATAACATTAATTGCAAAGCCCGGTTTTAACAGTGCTTTCAATCAATGGTCGGGAGATTTCACTTCTTCATCGGATACTTTACGGTTTATATTAAATCAAAATAAAAAGATTCACGCCCGTTTTTTTGAAATTGAAATAACACTCCCCGAACCTGATTTTACCATGAAAGGTTATGCAAGCCTTAGTGGAGAAGGAATCGAAACCACAACAGGCGGAGAAGGGGGCCAAATTATTATTATTGAAAACCTCGAACAATTAATAAAATGGGGCGAAAGCCGTGAGAATAATTATACAGCAGAAACTGTAATCATTAAAGGGAAAATAGAAGCGAAGGAAACAACTGTAATTACCATAAAAAGAGGAAAGGATATCTCAATTCTGGGGGATTCTGAAACAAAGGGAGATTTTGGAGAGTTGCAAAATATATCCTTAAATATTCGTGATTATTCAAATGTAATTGTAAGAAATTTGAAAATGCACGAAGTTCTTTATCCTCACGATGATTTAACTATTGACAATTGTCATCATGTTTGGATTGATCATTGTGAGTTTCACAGTAAAATTGGAGAGGATATCGATTACGACACTTATGATGGGCTCCTGGATATAAAAAAAGGATCCCGAAATGTTACCGTCTCCTGGTGCCACTTTCATGACCACATGAAATCTGTATTGATAGGACACAGCGATAACAATGAAGAACAGGATAAAAATCTCCAGGTAACTTTTCATCATAATTGGTTTGCAAATACTGATGGCAGAAATCCAAGTTTACGTTTTGGACAAATTCACTATTTTAACAATTACCTCGAAAATATTGCGGATTATGGTTTTGCCGTTAGAAATGGAGCTCATGCAAAAATTGAAAATTGCCATTTCGAAAGTGTAAAGCTTCCGGTTACTACCGATAAATTTACAGGTCATGGCTTTGCGTGTGTTTCAGGTTGTATTTACACAGGTTCCTGTTCCGAATTCAGTAATCAGATTTCAGAACCTACAGATTGTGAATTTTGGAACGACCAGATTCCTTATGAGTATTCATTGGAAAATACAAATACCGTTTTACTCTCAACTAAAACTTATTCGGGAGTTGGGAAAATTGATATTGTTTCCAAAACTTCTGAAATTAAAGATCTGAATAATTTAGATTTAAAGAATATCGGTTTTTATAGCGGAAATTTACATGTATCATTTAGTTTAAAATCGAGTGATAAGCTGGTTATATCTGTTCACACAGTTAATGGCCAAAAACTATATCTTGAAACCGGAAATTATAGTGCGGGAATTCATCAGATTCAAATTCCTTTTTCAGAGATAAAGAATGGAATATATTTGCTTGGAATAGAAAATTCGGGCAAAAGAATATCAAAAAAATGGGTGAAGTTTGAATAGAAAAAAGTATTCGGAATTCATTATACTTTTTAGCTAAATTGTCAACTTATACTATTGAAAATTTTACTGAATTAGGTAATCAATAACAGCCCAATAAGGATAAGTTTAATATTTATAGAGTGCAAAAAAAGGGCTGTTCTATAAAAAACAGCCCTCAACTAACTATACTAATCTAAAAAACTATTGAATTATTACTTTTTGAGTTGAACCTCCCTGCTCAAGAGATTTCACAAAATACATTCCTGATGGTAATCCTGATACATCGATATAGTCCATCGACGAATTTACAACCCTGCGAATCAACAGATTTCCGGAAATTCCAAAAACACCGATATCTGTAGGTTTATTTATATCTACATAGATTTTATCTCTTGCAGGATTTGGATAAACTTTAAATTCCGAAGTTTCATAAGTAATTGATGATGTAGTCATTTTGGCCGATTTAATATAATAAAGGTTTACCCCGCTACTTGGAGAGAAAAGATAAATAGTGGTAGCTTCGCCGGTATAGGTAAAAGTCCCTTCACTAATCGATTCGCCCAGCGCAGGAAATGTTCCAATTACGTTGTCTTTTGTGCCTGCTGCAATTGTTAATTCTCTGTCGGCACTGCTGGATGAAGACATTCCCATTACCGTAATGGTAGAGCTTCCCGGAACTTTAAATGACACGACTCTTGCCACCGGAAGACCAAACTCATCGAAAGAACCACTACCTCCAAACTTAAGGCGGTGAGTAAAGTCCATGCCTCCCAAAGATTTGTTGTTTTCATCCACCGTTACACTTTTATCACTATTTGCATGAATTGTAAGTCCTTCAACTGTGGTAGTTTCGGTCATTTCTCCCAAACCATTAAAAGCATCAAGACTTATATTCCATTCCTGTACATCGGGCAATTCGGGTGTATAAGGTGCGGTTTTTACATGATAAAGGTTTACACCACTGCTAGGAGAAAATAAATAAATGGTGGCTGCTCCGCCCATGTAGTTAAATTCGCCTTTTGAAATTGATTCTCCCAATGCCGGGAATCTTCCCAGTTCTGTATCTTTATTATCAACGGCTATTACCAATTCTCTGTCAGCACTACTTGATGAAGACATCCCAATAACTGTAATTGTAGTGTTTCCTTCCACATCAAATGCCAATACTCTGCCTGTAGGCATACCGCTTTCATCAAATTGTCCGCTTCCACCCAATTTTAATCTGTGGGTATAGTCCATTCCGTCCAGTGATTTGTTGTTTTCGTCAATAGTTACCTTTTTCTCATCATTGGCGTAAATGGTTAATCCGTCAATTGTTGTTGTTGCAACTATTTCACCCAAAGCATTAAAATTATCATCACTAAAATTCCATTCTGTTCCTCCTCCCATTTGAGGTCTCCAACGTGGGTCTCCGGCATTGTCTTTTCCCGCAAAGGTTTCATCCATAATTGTAAAATCTCCATTCATCGGATCAACCCAAAGATCAGTTGCAGTTCCTGAATAAGTTACATTCGGGAAGCCTACCAGTGTATCTGATGAAAACATAAAATCAGCGCTTGCATAAGTATTGTCAAAAGTTAATGTTGTATTTGGAAGTCCTTCGTACCCTTTTACACCGGTTTTCATCTCATTATCCATGTCCCAGCCAGGACCCCAAATTGTATTTCGAATTGTCAGACCTTCTGTAATATCGTTTTTGCCTTCTCCACCACGCCATCTAAACATCTGGCGACCAACATCCGGAACTTCATACAATGTACAGCTTTCAATGGTTAAAGATTTTGAGTTGCTGCGACTGGCAAGAAAATACTGAATCCTTTTAAATGTAGAATTCTCCAATAAAATATCACCTGCTTCCCAGGTATCTTTGTCAACATACAAAACACCATAGTTTTTAAGACTGTCGACAATACAATCGGAAACGATAAATTTACCAAGTGTACCACCTCCACTTTTTAATCTTAATATTCCTCTTAGTGATCGTATTTTACAACCTTCAAATTTTACTTCTCCAATGTTTCCACTTTCATCGATATTGAAAACATACCGGTTGTCGAAACCATCTATACCATTATCAAATCCAATATTCTGGAACCTGATATAATCAACACTGGCATCCGGAACAAGATTAAAATTCTTACTACAGTCAATCATAGGTAGTTCCATAGCTGAAGGATCGCTACTTCTGAATTCAATCGATTTATCGAAGGAATATCCTTCTATACTGTCTGTTTTGTACATTTTGCCAGGACCTAAGAGAATAATAGTCCCATCGGCAACATTAGGCAAAGTGTCTCCCAGTACGTAAGGATTATCGAATCCTGACAAATCCACCACATCCTGGGCATTGGAGAATCCGGACATAGCCAGAATAAATACTCCTAAAAATAATGTGAAAGTAAAATTTTTCATAAACTCTAATTTTAATTAATTACTTATTGATTTTGATAAATACCATTTGTTAAATACAATGAATAAAATTACTGCATAAAGTATAGTTATAAAAATGCAAAATTCTCAAAAGGGGGGTACATTTTCTCCTTACAGTGCATGTGTATCAAAAAGCGGGATTATTTTCCCAAAAAATCAATTTCTTCTGTTATAAATTTTTCCAATGATATAAATTAACCTTATGAAAATCAGAAGAGAAAATTCATTTCAGGGTGATAAGATGCTGTTTACTAAAAGAGACAGAATATCAACTTGGTGTGAATATTTTGTTTAAAAACAAAATTACATGTCCGGTAGCCTTATCAAACCATGGATAAAACAACCAAAAAGGATGAGGTGTTTCAGGTAAAGTATGTATTTCGTAATATTGATGATTGTTTTCCAATACCTCAACAAATGCTTCCCTTCCTGCATGAAATCTTGGAATTGAACTGTTGATAAAAAGTGTTGGCGGGGTATTTTCGTTCACATAATTCAAGGGTGATGCCTGTATCCACAATTCAGGTTTTTGTGCATAAGTGTACCCAAACCAGCGTGCTCCTGCTGAAGGTTTATCCGGACTTGTATCTTTTCCGCTTTCTGCAGGATCTGTAAAATCAAGTATTCCATCGATATTTATTATTGCATGTACCCGGTCATTTACTTCCGTTTTTTGATGAGATTTAAAAAGCGGATTTGCCGCAGTTGTTCCGATTAAACTTGCCAATGTTGCACCTGCAGAAGTACCTAATATGGCTATTCGTGATGTATCTACGTTAAATTTTGTTGCATTTTGTTTTAACCAAACCAAAGCTGATTTAATGTCTTTTACACCTGCTGGATATATGGCTTCGGGCGATAATCTGTATTCGACTGCTGCTGCAAAAAAACCGGCGTTAGCAAGTTTTTGTGCCATTGGAACCATATGCGATTTATTTCCTGAAGCCCAACCACCCCCATGAATCAGAATAACTGCCGGAATCTTTTTATTACTTACATTTGGGTAAAACAAATCAGTATGTAACCTGCGATCTCCTAATTCATAATAAACCACATTTCTTTCACTTTTTATTTCCTTCAAATCAAACGCTTTGACAGGAATTGCAATAGGAAAGTCTTTTGTAATTTTTTGTGTAGCACTCCAAACTGAAAAACTTGTATCTGTTGGAAAATCAGTTTTTTCGTGTTGTCCAAAAAGTAATACGGGTGAAATAATAAGAAAAAAAGCAAATGTATTCAGTTTAATCTTGAAATTGCACATAAATGGTTTTCAGTTTGTAAAACAAAGGAGAAGATGAAGAGACTGTTTTGAATTTATTATAATATCGTCTTTTTCACTTTTACTACTATAACAAATCCTTCAAGCTATTTCTAACAAATAATACCAAAACGGTCTCTAAAAAACCTTCTCTGATTCTTTTTTACCTTTGGTTATTTTAACGTGAGTTCAGGATAAGACATCGTCACAGCTTTAGAAAATTTTTACAGAGACAAACCAAATTTAAGAAGGACTATCGGGATAATTCAATAAAATTTGGAGCAGTATATGTGAAAATTTTCAAAGCCTTGTAAAGGAAAGTCCAAAGCACATCATCTTTGAGCTATAAAATCTTAAAAATAACCCGTTATTCCCGGATATTTTATAACTCAAATCTGAAGCACTTATGACTTTCTGTGATTGATGGCTTATCCCGAATTCACGTTATTTTACAAATACTTTCTCTGTTTTTGAGCCTTCAATTGATTGTGTTTTTATAATCCAGATTCCGCTTTTAAAATTAAAATCTGTATCAACATCTGTTTCAAACATTTTTACTTTACTTCCGGAAATACTGTATATACTTACCCAGGTATGTGCCTGAACATTTTTTAAATAAATTCTGTTTCCACTTGAGTAAATATTTACATTCGATTCAAAACCAAACTGATAAACCGAAGTGCTTGGATCCATAGCAATCAAATCAGGAAGTGGGTCCCACCCGTCATTTCCTTTTGTAAAATTGAAAGTGGTAATTTCGGTTCCATCGTTTAGTTTCGGTTCAGATAAAACTGTCGACCATGAAGCCCTGTCGGATTGGTTGTTCTCTCCCGATTCTTCAACAGTACCGAATTCATACATTTTAGTTGACTCCCCACCTAAACTGCTTTTCCAACCTTCAGGAGCAATTAAAGATTTTCCTTCAGAACCCGGATAATCCGATATTCCGATTGAAGTATTATAAAACACAACCTCACTTGTTGTAGCCTGCCAGGGACGTCCAAAATAACCGGGTTTGGCTTTGTGTTGGGAAGCTGTTTCGATGCCGGGTTGGGTTGATTTTATAAAACACTCATACATCAGATAACCACGTCCACTGCTTTGCTGAGCAGCTGTTATATACGATGCATCGCTACTTGCGTCACTGGTGTTCATTACCAAATCCGACTTATAAAATACTGCAGTCATTCCGCCAAAAATATAATCTACGGCACCCATCATCGCTCCTTTATAAATTACAGTTCGTATTCCTGAACTTCCGTAGAATGAATCCTGACGGCCGATAACACGACATTTGTACAAAATTGCTTTATCAGCACTTCCGGTAAATGCAATGGCTGCAGCACGTTCTACAAAACTTCTGTCCTGCACTGAGGTATTTCCATAGTCAACCGGACGTTCTCCTTTGCCGCCCGATTCCCACATTACCACTTTGTCTTGTGATTCTTTCATGGATATATACTGATTGAATGAGTTTTCAAAGATTATATCGTAAGCTTCAAAACCTGAAGCATTAACAACAACAGTAGCATTCCAATAGGAACCATTGCTTGTTCCCGCTCCTTTGTTTTTATATGAATAATAACCGTTTTCTTTATTTACCCTTAAAATATCGGCATTCCACTTTTGGTTGTTGTCCATACTAAAATAATCATAACCATGTCCGTAATACGAGGTAATACGAACGGCATTGTCATCTATATGAACACCCTCGTTTTTTATTCCGATTCCCGGAGTATTTGCTGCATTTTTAAGGGTAATATTTGCTGCATTAATTACAAGCATCTCCTCATAATTCCCCGGATCAATCATAACAGTTACTCTTTCATTTTCGTTACGTACCATTTTGTCGATGGCATTCAGTGCTTCGTTTAAAGTTTTGAACTCCTTATCTATTCCAACATATAGTTTTGCTTTGTATTCAACAGAAGCTCCGGTTGAAATATTGGTAAAGTAAGTAGTTCCGGCACCTGAATTTATTGTAATCGTTATATATCCTTTTTCAGTACCTGTATATGCATATTCTGCAAATTCCAGCTTACTTGTGCTTCCGCTTGATGTGGTATAAGTGTCTGTCCCTTCAATAGTAAAATCAGCAGAATAATAAAATGCAATATTTACTTTATCACCCGGATTAACCGGTACCTGAATGCTTGCTTCCGGTTTGGCAGATAAATGCCCTTTTGCCATTTCATTGTATACATTCCCGGTAAATAACAAACCTTTGTAATTCGGAGTTCCATTTTCAATGACTTTATCATCAAAAGGCCAGTTGTTCACTGCCTTGAACGAAAGTGTTTTTGAAGTTGCTTCATCTGCTATAGTTAAGTTGGATGTGAGTCCCATTTCTACCGGATATTGATCTAATCCATCGGATAAAATAGCGTACGTGCCGTTTCGAAGTTTCACCTGATCAATCGATTCAAAACCATATGTGTAACCTTCTTCGTGCAGGTTGGTAAACGTTAAATTTAGTTTTGCTTTTTGCTCTTCAGTTAATCCTTCCGTAATAAACGTAACATTATAAACAGGTTTTGCCATAAAATCTAAATCGATAGTGGTATCGCCAGCTTCTATAGTAATTTTATCTTCGGGAAGGTAAAAATCATTAATTCCGTTTGCTGAAATGGTGTATTCACAATTGGGTTCCAATTCAACAGCATAAGATGAGTCTTCAATATTGATAACCGGTTCGGGAACAAAAATCTTATTGGCGGCAGAATCGGGAGAAAATGCCAGACTAAGATTAGACAAGTGCATTCCCAGGCCTGTTATGGTTCCTGTTACCGTATAAAGCTCCACCCGAATGATTGAAATGTTAAAAGTGGTAGTGGTGTCGTTAACTTCCAGTTCAGTATTACTACTAATTACATAACCGTTGGCATTTGACAGACTCAGGCTGTATGAGAAACCTGTTGGCAAATCAACTGAATAAGCATTTTCTGAAACGACTGAAGTCCATTTTTTACCTTCGTTATTTGTAAATACAATTGCATATCCTTCAGGAATTCCAGGTGCTTCTGATTCATCCACTGTGCCACTTACAGTTGCCCGTGCTGCATCTTTTCGGTAAATACGAAAATAACTGGGTTTATCCTGGTCATCGAAAATATGGTAGGTACCTGCATTTTTAGCTACAAAAACCAGGGTGTCAACTTCTGGTCCCAACGGCAACTGGTCGGTCTGAACTTCAGGATCAGCTACGTATTCAAAATTTAATCGTCCACTACCATTCTGAGATAAACCGATTACTGTCACTTCATCATCTTCACTAAGTGTAAGGCTCATAAAACGTCCGGTATTCGAAGCTGAGTTCACATAAACGCGACCGGTATACAAATCTTTTCCTTTTGAAATGTTTTCATCATAACGGGTTAGCTTGGTATTTGTAGTTCTTAACCTGTCGTTATGTCCGCCAATCCAGCTTAAAACTCCCGCCGTAAAACCCGGCAGCACATTCCCGCTGCTTCCCGTTGTAATGGATTCGTCGTACCATGAATTGATTATTTCTTCATTTAAACGGTTTTTATAGATAGAAGTATCCAACTGTTCAGCACCAAAATCCCAAACATCAATTTTGCCCGATGAAGGTTCAATAATTGCTGCATTTTCAACCACCAACCCGTGAATATAAACAGAACCACCCGAAACCAGGTGAGCTGAAATAACTCCGGCCGGTCCCGTATATGAATAACTTACCGCATGTGCATCGTCGCCACCATTGTTTTCCGCAGCTATGGTCCCCAATGGATTGCCCTCTCCATCAAGCAGATTAAAAACAGATTCATCGGCACTGTAGGTGCAAGTGATAAAGGTTATGGTTGCATTTCCTGCAACTGTAATGTGAATTGAATTTTTATCGTAAATAACCACACCATGAGTAGCATCGTGATACCAGAATTCTTTTCCACCACCATTGCTCAATTCAACCAATCCATCGTTGGTTATAAATGTGGTATATTTTATCTCGGTATTTTGCGGCATTTCACTACCATCAGCAAAACTATAGGTATAAGTTTTACCCGGCTCTGCCTCTGTCACAAGGCTACTGTCGTTAATTTTTAGTTTATATGTTTTTGGATCTGTAGAGTCATCAGAGAAATAAATATTTATCGTACTTCCTTCTACTGCTGTTGAATCGATGTCACCCGAAAGAACCGGAGTAAATGAAGACAATTCCTGGCCTGCAAGGTCAATACTCAGTGAAGCTTCTTTATCGGTCGCGCTAATAACTTTTCCTTTGCTTGCAGTAACTACAGCACTTTCACCGGATGCCGAACCAGTGGTTATATTGATTGAATCGCCGTTTATTACTAATGTTCCCGATTTTTGTTTCCACTCCCTTATTTTAACCGCACCGGGAATAACTTCAATTAAGGGTAAATATACATCAGAACCACTGCCTGTTGCGGTAAATATTAAGGTATCGGCGCTGCCACTATAAGCAAATTCAAATTTATCGCTTAAATCATTTACAACTTTTGTAGATTGTACAGAGGGATCAAGTGCAGTACCATCTGAAGTTTCTCCACTCATGGAAAGGCTTGAATGTTTAGAACCCAAAAACCTTAACATACAACTGCCATTTACTGCAATTTTTATTTTAGAATCCACTTTCATATCCATGCCATACGTTGTACCATGATGGTTATAGTTTCCACCCAGTTGTAACGAACCATCGGCACTTTGTCCGGCTGCTATTATTGTTCCATCCCTGAAATCATAAGCTATCGGAGGATCAAGCGGAATTACATTAAGCGATGGAAGATATACATCAGAACCACTTCCGGTAGCAGTAAACAACAAAGTATCTTCAAAACCATAATATATGAATTCATAAGTGTCGCTCAAATCGTTTGTTACCTTTGTGGATTGTTCTGCAGGTTCAAGAGCAGTTCCGTCAGAAGTTTCTCCACTCATGGATAAACTTGAGTGTTTTGATCCCAAAAAACTTACTTTACAACTGCCGTCAACAGCAATTTTAATTGTAGCATCTGCTTTCATATTCAAACCATAGCTTGTTCCATGATGACCATAATTACCTCCAAGCATTAGTTTTGTATCGTCACTTTGTCCGTTTGCTATAATTGTACCATCTCTAAAATCATAACCGGTTACCGGATCGGATGGAATAATCTGAACCAATGGAAGATAAACATCGGATCCATCTCCTTTAGCTGTAAAAATAAGAGTATCAGCACTTCCATTGTATGAGAATTCGTATGTGTCACTTAAATCATTGGTAACTTTTGTTGATTGCTCTGCGGGATCAAGAGAAGTACCACCTGAAGTTTTACCACTCATTGAAAGACTGGAGTGTTTTGAACCAAGAAAACGTACAACACAACTTCCACTTACAGCAAGTTTTATTTCAGAATCTACTTTCATATCAAGGCCGTAAGTTGTTCCATGATGATTATAATTACCATTTAATTTAAGTGAACCATCAGAACTTTGACCTGCTGCGATTATTGTTCCGTCTCTAAAATCGTAATTTAAGGTAGAGGATATTACTTTAACTAAAGGAAGATAAACATCAGAACCATCTCCAATTGCTGTAAATATCAAAGTATCCGCACCACCGATGTACGAAAATTCATAGGTATCGCTTAAATCGTTAATAACTTTGCTTGATTGTTCTGCAGGTTCGAGCGCTGATCCATCAGATGTTTCTCCGCTCATGGATAAACTAGAATGCTTAGAACCTAAAAACTGAACTGTACAACTACCATCTACGGCAATTTTAATCTTAGAATCTACTTTCATATCCAGGCCGTAAGTTGTTCCATGATGATTAAAATTACCACCTAATAAAAGCTTTCCATCATCGCTTTGTCCGGCCGCAATAATTACTCCATCTCTAAAATCATAAATAATTGTATCAGCTGATTGTCCGAACAAAAATGTACCAAAGAAAAAGGTACAAACTAAAAGTATAGCACTTCGTTTCATAAGTATAAATTTTAAATTTTCTGCCTGTTTTTACAATTTGAAAATTACAACAGACTCATTTAAATGGATATGAAATTAATATCAAAGGAAGTGGTAAGAAGTATCAAATTAAGGACTTACTTCCCAAAATACGGGAAAATGAACAATATGGTAAATATGTAATATATGGAAATTAAATTATCTGCCCAACTCAATTGCTGCCAGAATAAGCGGAGCAACTCCTTTCTGGTCGTTATCAACAATTTTTTCAGAAATGTAATATTCGTAATCTCCTTCACGGTAAGGATTTCCACCCAATCCGCAGGCTCCGCATGTATTTTTTAGTACGGCATATCCATCTTCATCCAGTTCAACAAGATTTTCTACCAGACTGTCAAAAGCTTTATGGGCTATACTGAGGTATTTTTCAGGAAGCCATTCATTTTTTGCTCCTTTGGCAAAAGCATAAATAAACATTGCCGATCCTGACGCTTCCAGGTAATTGCCTTCTTCTCCTCCCATATCCAAAACCTGATACCAGAGTCCGGTTTTATTATCCTGAACTTTTATTATTGCCTTGCTCAGATTCTGGAGAATGGAAATAATCTTTTCCCTTTCAGGATGATCCTCCGGCAGGTATTCCAAAACATCAACCATCGCCATCATATACCAACCCGTAGCCCGGCTCCAAAAGTGTTTTGACTGGCCGGTTTCAGGATTGCACCAGCGTTGTTCGCGGCTTTCATCCCAGGCATGATAAACCAATCCGGTCTTTTTGTCCAACGTTCTTTTATATACTTCCTGAAGCTGAAATGTTACCTCATCAAACCATTGTGGCTGATTGAATTCCAAAGCATAGCGTGTTAAAAAGGGAGAAGCCATATATAAACCATCCAGCCACATCTGGTAAGGATATACTTTCTTATGCCAGTAACCTCCGGAATTGGTTCGTGGTTGATTTTCCATCTGATTAACCAGTATTTCAATTGCATTTTTATATTTAGGTTCACCGGTTTCCAGATATAAAGTTATCATACTGTTTCCGGGCCTTACCCTGTCGATGTTATAATCCGACAGTTTGTGCCCGCTTATTTTTCCTTCTTCTTTAAGGAAATAATCGATATAGTCCTTCATGTATTTTCCATAACCGGCATCTACATTTTTTAATTTGTAAATGGCATCACCCAAAAAGGCATAATCATATTCATACTTGGGTTTTTCTCGTAAATAATAGATTAGGCTGTCTGCCTCATGCATAACTGCATTGGCAAATTTTACCGACCATGTTTTTTCTTTTTCGACAGGCTTATTAATTCCTGAACTGGTTATCAGCAACAGAATCACAGATAAAAACAATCCATTCATATTGATAATTTTGAATGTGTCAAAGTTAATTTGAGCTTTTTAAATAGTGAAAACAAATCGTAACACAATGCGGGACTATTTTCCCAATTATCTTAAACCATTATGTATAACACCAAAAAAACCATTCCCTCAACAAGGAATGGTTTGTAAATCACTGTAGTTTGATTTCCTTTTCAAACTAACTATGAAGAAATTTTTTTATTCTGCCACCTTCAAACACATCATCCGGCTCTGGTCGCGGATTAGCAGCTTACCATCCGCCAATGCTATGGGAGCCCAGTTTTGATTGGCAAATCTGCCCGACATTTGTTCATCACCTGCTTTTTCATTCAGTATTTCTGCCGATGCAAGCGGTTTAAATCCTTCCGGATCAGGCTCAATTAAATAAATCGATTTTGCACCATCGGTTGCCAAAATAAGCCCGTCGGCCAAAATCATACTTCCTTTGTTAAAATCAGGTTCACGTTTGGTATTCCATAGTATTTCGCCATCCATGTTCATACAGCTTAAACCTTCCCGTTTATTGTTGGTTCCGTATTGGGCATAAAAATATCCATCAAAAAAAATGGGTGGTTTGGTCTGGTCGCCAAATTCTTCAGTCCTGAATAATTCTTTGGTGCCATAAGTTCCATCCTCTTTTTTCTCCACTTGTATCATTAATGCTCCCAGTTCGTATCCACCCACAATCAAAAGTTTATTATCACCGGCTTCTACCGCATTGGGTACGGGAATATGACAATCCCAATTATTAAATTCCCAGATTTTTTCACCGGAAAGTGGGTCAAGCCCCACTACATTTCCCGGAGTGTGCGGAGTTCCGCCACGTCCACCTCCGGAAGCTGTAACCATTACCAAATGGTCGTTGCCATCAATTTTAATAATTTGCGGACTTACATAGCCTGTTAATCCAAGCGAGCGTGTCTTCCATTTTAATTCGCCCGATTTTTTATCATAAGCCACTACCCCGGCTTCGGGGGCTTGCGACGCTACAATAATTAAATCTCCGTAAAGCAGTGGATTTTGCGAAATCGCCCACATTGGGAAACTTCCCGGCTCCCTTGATCGGGAACCATCGGTTGGCGCAGGAGCACCGCCAAAATCTGTCCAGACATTGTGCATCCAAACCGGTTTTTGGGTATTAAGGTCGAAACAATACAATTCGCCATTATGCCCGCATGAATACACAAAATTATCTTCTACTACAGGTACACTTCGGGATCCGGGAAACATTACACTTGCCGGAGCATCATAACCATAACTCCATATTTCTGTGCCGCTTGAAAGTTCAAAACAACGCATTTTATCGCCTACTGTATCATCACGATCCAACAGATAAACTTTCCCGTCTTTTACAACCGGGCCACCATAACCTTTGCCGATCTCAACCGTCCAGAGTATTTCCGGACCAGCTTCAGGCCAGGTGCGTAAAAGATTTTTTTGTGGTGAAGTGCTGTTTCTTTCAGGTCCAAGAAATTGAGGCCAGTCCTGAGCAAACAAGGTGGTAATGGCAAATACAAATACCACGAGTGCAACTAATTTTTTTTGAGTGTTCATGATTTCGATAATTTGGTTAGTTTTTTTACAAAATCATTTGACTTAAAATTATTTATATGGTTTAATCAAACTTTCAAAAAACCATGAGCGTCATCTTGATAACTTTCAAACCCAAAATTACGATGCTACTAATTCAACAATATCCAATACTATTATTGCAGAATGTAAAATTTTCAAAACACATTATTATATTTACCATATAATGCAATAAAACTATATTATCATGAACTTAAAACAATTTACCCTTGTGCTTTTTGCAGCACTAACAACTATCTCTGTTTTTGCTCAAAACAAAATCATTATCAATGCCGATTTGGGCAAGGAAAAAATCGATAAACACATTTACGGGCACTTCTCTGAACACCTCGGCAACTGTATTTATGGCGGTTACTGGGTATCTGAAGAATCGGATATTCCAAATACAAACGGTATTCGGAATGATGTGGTTGATGCACTAAAAGAAATGGGTATTCCCAACCTGCGCTGGCCGGGAGGTTGTTTTGCCGATGAATACCACTGGAAAGACGGAATTGGTCCACGTGAAGAACGCCCGACAATGATTAACACCCACTGGGGCGGAGTTACCGAAGACAATAGTTTTGGAACCCACGAGTTTTTGGAACTTTGCCGGCAACTGGATTGCGAACCGGTTATTTGCGGAAACCTTGGAAGTGGTACAGTTCAGGAAATGTCGCAATGGGTAGAATATATCAACTCTGATAATATTAGTCCGATGACCGATTTAAGAAAAGCCAACGGACAGGAAGAACCTTGGGGTGTTAGATACTGGGGGCTTGGAAATGAAAACTGGGGTTGCGGAGGAGACATGACTGCACAATTCTACACCGATCAAATGAGACGATATTCAGTTTATACTAAAAACTATGGTGAAAATCGATTGTATAAAATAGCAGGTGGCCCAAATGCCGCAGACTATAACTGGATGGAAACATTAATGAAAAACGGAAATCCCGGTCGAAGTTTCCAGGGAGTTTCGCTGCATTTTTATACCATCACTCATAACTGGCGTAACAAGGGTTCGGCTACTCAATTTGATGAAAAAGAGTATTTCACCACGATGCGCAAAACACTTTTTATGGATGAGCTTTTAAACAATCATATTGCCATTATGGACAAATATGATCCACGGAACCGCGTGGGATTAATTGTTGATGAATGGGGCAACTGGTTTGATGTGGAGCCCGGAACCAATCCCGGATTTTTGTATCAGCAAAATACCCTGCGCGATGCCATGGTTGCTGCTGTAAATCTTGATTTGTTTAACAAATATTGCCGTCGTGTTAAAATGGCCAACATCGCACAAACTGTAAATGTTCTGCAGGCAATGATTTTAACCAAAGACGATCAGATGGTTAAAACTCCATCGTTTTATGCTTTTAAAATGTACAAGGTACACCACGATGCCACCTTGCTTCCTTCAGATATTATAAGTGAAGAATATTCTTATGAAAGAGAATCAATTCCTGCGCTTTCGGCAACGGCTTCAAAAGATGATTCAGGAAAAATTCATATTACCATCAGCAACCTCGATCCGGAAAAGACACAGGAAGTAGTTTGTGAAATCCGTGGAAGTGAAGCAGGTAAATTCTTAAAAGGTGAAATTATTACCGCAGAAAAAATTAACAGTTACAACGATTTTGGGAAAGAAGAAGAAGTAAACATTCAGTCGTTTGAAGATGTTGAAATTGAAGGAAACTCGGTAAAAATAAATATGCCGGCCAAATCGATTGTAATGGTTGAACTGGAATAATTTATGCTTTGAAATGTTAATTAAAAGATGCCATCTTTGTGTGCTAAAGCAGATAAAGATGGCATCTTTTTACATGCCGGAAAACAAGGAACACACCTAAGCACTTATCCGGCAATCATTATTTTTTATTTCACATATTACATACTTCCCGGATGACCGCTTCCAAAATTCTTACTTCTTTCAATCGATTGTAAGGCAAGATAGTTATCTCCAAATTTGTTGAGGTTTTCCATTTCGTCATCATACTGATTATAATGACGTTCTTCATCTTCAACAAGTGACTCAAAAAGTTTTTTTGAAACAGAATCGGCATTTGCAGAACATTCGTTGGCCCAATCATTATAATCCCTGGCACTTCCTTCCTCCATATCTGTTGCCATAGCCAGCATTTCTTTTACTTCATGAATTTTTTTCATTTCTCCGGCAGCTTTCATTTCAACTTCACCTTTAAGGAATAATATTCTCTCTGCGAGTTGTTCTACATGAACCATTTCATCAATTGCTGTCCGTTTAAACAAATTCGCCAATAAATCATATCCCTGATCATCGCAATGGAAATGGAAATACATATACTGGTGCACTGCGGCAAGTTCATCAGCTATCGCTTTGTTTAATAATTCAATGCTTTTTTCTTTCTTCATTTTTAATTTTTATCTATTATTTAAATTTTATTAAATGTCCCTTTAATTTGAAGAACAAAATCTTTAATCTGAAAACCTTTGATATTTTTTTTATTAAAGTAATCTTTTAAAAGCTGGTCCAACTTTTCATCCATATAATCTTCAATAATATCACTTTCAGTGCAATACAAATGATGGTGTTTTTCCAAGATTCCATCATAACGCATCACATCTCTTTCAGTGGTTACCCGTTTAATAAGTTTGTTTTCAATTAAAGTATCCAGTACTTTATAAACCGTTCCTGCGGCTATATTTGGATTGCCCTGACGGATGTATTCAATGATTTTGTCGGCAGTAGGATGCCCCCCGACCTTATAAACAGCATCGAGTATTGCCAAACGTTGCGGGGTTACTTTTAACCCTTTTTCTGACAATTTTTTTCTTAAATCTTCAATTGAATATTTCATCCGGCTGTAATTTCATTTAACAAAATCCCGGTCAAAAAAAATGTAATTGCAGGAAACAGGAGTAAAATCTCCCATCTCATTCGTTTATATTCTATTCTTTGTTTACTCATGCCTGCCTGTCGGCAGACAGAGAACGAGTCCCAGGTTTTCGGGACTCGTTACATTTATCAAATCACTTTGGTTATGCTAAATCAAAACGGTCGAGGTTCATAACTTTGTTCCATGCAGCCACAAAGTCTGTAACAAATTTTTCTTTTGAATCAGCACTGCCATAAACTTCAGCCAAAGCCCTCAATTCAGAGTTAGAACCAAAAACAAGGTCGGCTCTTGTGGCAGTCCATTTCACTTTTCCGGTTTTTCGGTCACGAATATCAAAACATTCTTTGGAATCATCTTTTGGCATCCAGGCCAAATTCATATCAAGCAGGTTCACAAAAAAGTCGTTGCTCAGTACTTCAGGTTTTTCAGTAAAAACACCATGTTTTGAACCATCGCTGTTTGTATTCAAAACACGCAAACCACCTACAAGCACTGTCATTTCGGGCGCAGTTAAAGTAAGTAATTGCGCTTTGTCAACCAACATATCTTCTGTTGACATCGAAAATTTCTTTTTCAGATAATTTCGGAATCCATCGGCAACAGGCTCCATTACTGCAAACGATTCCACTTCAGTTTGCTCTTGTGTGGCATCCATTCGACCCGGGGTAAAAGGAACGGCAATCTTAACACCTGCATCTTTGGCGGCCTTCTCAACTCCCGCGTAACCCGCCAGCACAATCAAATCTGCGAGCGAAACTTTTTTGTCGCCTGTTTGAGCGCCATTGAAATCTTCCTGGATCTCTTCAAGCTTTTTAATTACTTTACTTAATTGTTTAGGATTGTTTACTTCCCAGTCTTTTTGAGGAGCTAAACGAATTCTCGCCCCGTTTGCACCTCCGCGTTTATCTGAACCCCGGAATGATGAAGCCGAAGCCCATGCCGTAGCAACCATTTGGGAGACTGTCAATCCGGAACCTAAAATTTTGGTTTTTAAAGCTGCTACATCTTTCTCATCAATTAAAGTATGGTCGACAGCAGGAATCGGATCTTGCCAGATTAAATCCTGCTGGGGTACTTCCGGACCCAGGTAGAGCGATTTTGGCCCCATATCACGATGTGTTAATTTAAACCATGCGCGGGCAAAAGCATCAGCAAATTCCAGCGGATGTTCATAAAAACGTCTTGATATTTTTTCATACTCAGGATCAAAACGTAATGAAAGGTCGGTTGTAAGCATGGTTGGGCGATGTTTTTTATTTGGATCTTGTGCATAAGGCATCTGACCATCCGTATCTTTTGCTACCCACTGATTTGCTCCTGCCGGACTTTTTGTTAATTCCCATTCAAATTCAAAAAGATTTTTAAAAAAGTAATAACTCCATTTTGCCGGCGTTTGTGTCCATGTTACCTCAAGTCCACTGGTAATGGTATCATCTCCTTTTCCTGATCCAAAAGAACTAAACCAACCCAAACCCTGTGCTTCCATATCGGCAGCTTCGGGTTCTGGCCCAACAAAATCAGCATCGCCTGCACCGTGACATTTACCAAAAGTATGACCACCGGCTATCAAAGCAACAGTTTCTTCGTCATTCATAGCCATACGTGCAAAAGTTTCACGAATATCTTTGGCAGCCAGTTTTGGATCAGGATTTCCACCCGGGCCTTCAGGATTTACATAAATTAATCCCATTTGAATAGCAGCTAACGGATTGTCCATTTTTTCCAGATCCAAATCA